>JALZHT010000723.1 GCA_030860645.1 Acidobacteriota bacterium | reverse complement strand
GGCTTAAAGACCGCCGCGCCCTTCGGAGTTTAGAAGAACCTGACCGTGTAGGTGAAGCGGATGCCGCGGCCGATCTCGGGGGCCAACTCCTTGATGAAGGAGAGGTGGTTGCGGTAGAGGCGGTCGCCGAGGTTGAAGGCGTTGACGGAGAAGATGTGCGCGTAGTGCGGGTGCGGGATGGCGTAGGAGCCGATGACGTTGAAGACGGCGTAGCCGGCGGTGCGCGTCTCGGTCGGGAAGATTTCGTCCTGATCCTTCACGAAGACGGCCTCGGGCCGCAGGCTCAGGTTCCGGTAGCGCCAGTCGAGGCCGACGCGGCCCCGGAGCGGCGGGATGCGCGGCAAAGGCGTCCCGTCGGCGAGTTGCGCGTCCACGGCGTCGAGGCCGAGGTTGAGCCAGAGCGTCTCGTGCAGGCTGAGTTCGAGGTCGACTTCCGTGCCGACGTAGCGGCTGTCGCCTTGCAAGTAGCGTGCGACCGTGAGGCCGTCTTCGATGTCGGCCTCGCCGTCCTCGTCCTCGTCCACGGGCGCGAGGAAGACGAAGTCGCGGAGCTTGTAGTAGTAGAAGTTGGCCTCGGCGCGGAAGCGCGCCGACTGGTGGCGGAGCGAGAAATCGAAGCCGTCGCTCGTCTCGTTCCTCAGGTCGGGGTTGCCGACCTCGAAGGTCAGGTTCCCGACGTGCGGGCCGAAGTTGTATAGCTCTTCGAGCGCCGGCGCGCGGTGCGAGTGTGTGTAGTTGAAGACGAAGGCCCCGCCCTGCCAGAGCGGGAGGCGGACGCCGGCCGCGCCCGAGAAGCCCGTGAAGGAGCGGTCTTGCAAGCCTTCCGGGTCGTAGGCGTTGTGCTCGACGCGCCCGCCGAACTGGAAGGCGACGCGCTCGAAGTCGAGGGATTCGAGGGCGAAGACGGCGAAGGAGTTCTGCTTGACCGGCGGGGCCAGGGCCTCCGCGCCGATGGTTTCGTAGTCGCGGTGGAAGCCGGAGAAGCCGAAGCTGCCGGTGAGCCGGCCCGTCTTGCGCTGGCCGAAGACGCCGCGGTAGACGAACTGCTTATTGTTGAAGGTCGTCCCGACCTCTTCGCCTTCGAGTTCCAGATGTTGATAGTCGCTGTAGTCGAGCGTCAGGCGGAACGAGTCGAGGAACGATTGCAGATTGCGGAAGCCGCCGTTGAACTGTAAATCGTGACGGCGCATCTTGAGGTCAATCTGCTCCTCCTCTTGGAGCAGCGGCGTGAACAGCCCGCCCCGGAAGAGGCTCGCGCCGGCGACTTCTTCAAGCCCCTCCTCGCCGCCCTCGAACCGCGCGGCGAAGGGCACGCCGTAGCGCCGGTTGTCGTGGCTGTAGGTGGCGCTGGCGAAGCCCTTGTCGCCGTACCAGCCGAAGCCGCCGAGGCCGAAGAAGTTTTTCGTCTCGGAGTTGGGGACGCGGCCCGCGGGAGTGTCGTAGTCGCCGGTGCGCTGCGCGCTGCCGTTGCCCCAGAACATCCAGCGGCCCCGCCCGTATTCGAGGCCGCCGCTCGCGCCGCCCTGCTGGTTCGTCGTCCCGCCGAGGCCGGTGAAGTAGCCGCGCCAGCCCTCGTGCGCGAAGTCGTGGCCGGTGATGGCGTTGACGACGCCGCCGATGGCGTTCGAGCCGTAGAGCAAAGTGGCCGGGCCTTTGACGACTTCGAGCCGTTCGAGCGAGAGCACGTCGACCGGCTCGCCGTGGTCGCCCGACTGTGAGCCGAGCGAGCCGGTGCGGACGCCGTCCTGGAGGACGAGCACGCGGTCGCCGTCGAAGCCGCGGATGACGGGGCGCGACGTGCCCGGCCCGAAGCTGCGCTTGGCGACGCCCGGCTCCTTGTCGAGCACCTCGCCGAGCGAAGGGTGACTCTCCTCGGCGATGCGCGTCGCGTCGAGCGTGCTGACGGCCTGGAACGACTCGAACAGCGCCTGCTCCTCGCCGGTCGCCGTCACCGTCACCTCCTCCCTGAGGCCCGACAGACGCAGTTGCAGGTCGAGCTTCGTCGCGCCGCCCGCGGCGACCGTCACCTGCCGCATCACGTCGGGGAAGCCTTCCATGTGGGCCAGGATCGTGTAGGTGCCCGGCGGCACGTCCTCGATACGGAACGCGCCGGTCTCGTCCGTCTCGACCGAACGCTTCAACTGCACGACGGTGACGATGACGTTGTGCAGCGGCGTCCCGCCGTCGGCCAGGGTGATGGAGCCGCTCACCGTGCCGTTCGTCTGCGCGAAGGCGCGGCCGGCGGCCGTGAGCAGCAAGAGTATAAGTAGAACTCTTTTCGTATGATTGAGCCGCATAAAAACTCCTCTAACGGTCGGACGTGGGATGAAGCGTCTGAGCTTGAAGCTCATCCGCGCCGGTCGCGTTCCGTGGCGTCCGTGCGAAGTCGCGGCGTCTTTGAAACGTGAGCCGCCGCCCGCCGCCCCCGGCCGAGCTTTCAGCTCGAAGGGGACGTTCGGGCACGGACTGACGGCCGTGTGACTTCGCCGAACGAAGTTTTTATGCGGAGGGTGGGGCGCGGCCCGAGGGGGCGCAGAGGTGCGCCTGCCGGACGGGGGCGTCGAGCGAGCGAGCGCCGCCCAGGGCTTCGGCCGGCGGGGCGTCGAGCGCCGGGGCGGAGTGCTGGAGGTCGGAGACGAAGTCGCGCTGGAGGCGGCACAGCAGGCACTGCTCGTGCCCGCCGGCG
>JALZHT010000106.1 GCA_030860645.1 Acidobacteriota bacterium | reverse complement strand
GGCCTGCCGTGCGGCTTCGGCGCGAGCGTCGCCGGCGTCGATCTCGGTCCGGCGGCGATACGCGTCGCGCGGCTCAACCAGAGGCTGGCGCAACTCGGCTACGAGGTGCGCGACCTCGGCGACCTCCGCATGGAGTGCCCCGACGCGCCGGCCCCGCAGAACGAGAAACTAAAATTCCTGCGCGAGATCGCCGCCGCCAACGAGGCGCTCGCCGCCGACGTGAAGAAGATTCTGGAGGGCGGGGAACTGCCCATCATCCTCGGCGGCGACCACTCCATCGCCATCGGCTCGATCTCGGGCGTCGCCTCCTTCTGCCGCGCGCGCGGCGAGACGGCCGGCCTCGTCTGGTTCGACGCCCACGCCGACATGAACACGGCCGAGACGACACCCACCGGCAACATCCACGGCATGCCGCTCGCCGTCCTCTTCGGCCGCGGCGCGCCCGAGCTGACCGGCATCGAGGGCTTCTCGCCCAAGCTCGACCCGCGCCTCTCAGTCCACATCGGCGCGCGCGACGTAGACCCCGGCGAGCGCGAGCTGATCCGCGAACTCGGCGTCCGCTTCATCACCATGCGCGAGATAGACGAGCGCGGCATGAGCGCCTGCATGGACGAGGCCATCTCGATTGCGTCGCGGGCCTCGGCCGGCTACATCGTGACGCTCGACATTGACGCGCTCGACCCCGGCGACGCGCCCGGCTCCGGGACGGTCGTCCGCGGCGGCCTCACCTACCGCGAGGCCCACCTGGCGATGGAGAAGATCGCCGAGGCCGGCGGCGCGCTCTCGCTCGAAGTGGTCGAGATTAACACCGCGCTCGACGTGAACAACCGGACGGCGGAGCTGGGCGTCGAGCTGATCTGTTCGGCCCTCGGGAAGACGATTTTGTGATGTGCCCGGGGGCTTCCGTAAATCTTTAAGTCCGAAGCCGGAAGTGGTTGACACGCGCGGCTTTGGGCTTTTCACTTTTGGATCGAAAAACTGTTTATGGCGGACAAGATTCGGGTCGGGGTGATATTCGGCGGGCGCTCGGGCGAGCACGAGGTGGCCGTGCGCTCGGCGCTCTCGGTGATCGAGGCGATTGACGGCGAGAGGTACGAGGTCGTGCCGCTGGCGATCACGAAGGAGGGGCGCTGGCTCTCGCCGGCCGCCTCGGCCGCGCTGCTCCCCGAATCGGCCCGGAGGCTTTTGCCCGCGAGGGTCGGCGAGGCGGACGGGGCCGTCGCCATCCTCGGCGACCCTTCGCGCGGCGGCCTGCACCGGCTCGAAGACGGCGGCGCGCCGCAGAAACTCGACGTGGTCTTCCCCGTGCTCCACGGCACCTACGGCGAGGACGGGACGATTCAGGGCTTGCTGGAGATGGCCGGCGTCCCTTACGTCGGCTGCGGCGTGTTGGCTTCGAGCTGCGGCATGGACAAGGTGACGATGAAGACGCTCTTCCGAGAGGCGCGCCTGCCCGTCTGCAAATACGTCTGGCTCCTGCGCTCGGAGTGGGAGCGCGAGCCGGGCGCCACCGCCGAGAGGGTGGTGCGCGAACTCGGCTTCCCCTGCTTCGTCAAGCCTGCGAACCTCGGCTCCTCGGTCGGGATTTCGCGGGCGGCGGACGGCGAGGCCCTGGCGGAGGCCATCAACCTGGCGGCGAAGTACGACCGGAAGATTATCGTCGAGGAGGGATTGGACGCGCGCGAGATCGAGTGCGCCGTGATGGGGAACGACGAGCCGGAGGCGAGCCTGCCGGGCGAGTACGTCGTCTACGACGAGCAGGCCAAGTTCCTCGACTACACGGAGAAGTATTCGAGCACGGGCCACGTCGAGTTCGTCGTCCCCGCGCCGATCCCGAAGCGGCTGAGCGCGCGCGTCCGGCGGATGGCCGTGCGCGCCTTCAAGGCCGTGGACGGGGCCGGCTTCGCCCGCGTAGACTTCTTCCTCCGCCGCGACAACGGCAGACTCCTCGTCAACGAACTCAACACCATCCCCGGCCTCACCGACGTTTCCGGCTTCCCCAAGATGTGGGCCGCCTCCGGCCGCCCCTTCACGCAGGTCATAGACCGCCTCATCGAACTCGCCTTCGAGCGCCACCGCGACAAGGCCCGCAACGTCACGAGCCTCTGAAGAAGGATTTTCGATTTGCGATTTTTGATTTTCGATTGGAAGCCGAAGACGACCAGCTTCTTTCAATCGCAAATCAAAAATCAAAAATCCCTTTATGATTTGGGCGCGCGGTAGCCGCCGCGGGTGCGCGTCTTGAGGTCGGCGCGGGAGAGTTTGAGGTCAATGGCGCGCCAGCGCCCGTCCCGGAGCGTGTTGGTCGGGCGGTAGCCGAGCGTGTACTGGTTGCTCAACTCTTCGACGATGCCGGCGAAGGCTTCGCCGAGCGCCCGCCCGCCCGGCGTCGGCACGTAGCGCCCGCCGCTCTTCGCCGCCAGGTGGCGCAGCGCGCCCGCCGCCTTCACCCTCTGCGTGGCGTCCGAGGTCAGGTCCATCATGTCCACGGTGTAGATGACGGCGTCGGCGGCGAGGGCGGCGTCGAGCGCCCTGTCGGCCGTCACGCCGCTCTTGGTGTCGGCCCCGTCGGAGAGGAGGACGATGGCGCGCCGCTGCTCGGGCCGCCGCGAGAGGTCTGCGGCGGCGCGGTGGACGGCGTCGTACATGGCCGTCATGCCCTTCGCGCCGAGCGTGTAGGCCATCGGCGGCAGGTCGCGCCCCGGCGAAAAATCCTGCACCTGCTCGACCTTCGAGTCGAAGTTGTAGACGGCGGCCACGTCGTCGGCGCGCAGCCCTTCGAGGAAGCGGATGGCGGCGGCGCGCGCCAGCGAGACGCGCCCCTCCATGCTGCCCGAGGTGTCCATCAGAATCGCGGCGGCGAATGGCGTCTCCTGGACGGAGAAGAAGCTGAGCGACTGTTCGCGCCCGTCCTCGAAGACCTGGAAGTCCGTGCGCGCGAGCTTGTAGACGTAGCGGCCCTGCCGGTCGGTGACGGTCACGTTCAGGACGACGAGGTCGGCGTCGACGCGGACGACCTCGTCATCGTCCTGCCGCTGGGCGGCCGCGGGCGAGAGACTCAGCAAGGCGGCGAGGAGCGTAGCGAAGATTCGCCGGGAGCCGCGGCGTGCGGGGGCAGAAGGTCTCGGCGGGGGCGAGGGCCGGTCTCTCATGGCTTGACGAAAGTGCGGATGTGGCGGATGAGTTCGATCAGCTCGTTCGAGCCTTCGATGACGGCGGCCGAGACGACGAGGCGGGAGGTCTTGCGCACGCTCTCGCCCAGCTTCTCCGAGACCTCGGCCAGGCGGGCGACGGCCTGGTCGAGTTGCGCGGGCGGGTCTTTCAGTTGCTCGTCGTCGTCGGAGCCGCCGGCACCGCTGCGGATTTTCCGCGCCAGCTTCTCCATCCGTTCGAGCCGCTTGAGGTCTTCGCGGTTGAAGCCCTTGTACTTGACGAAGGCGTCGCGCAGGTCGCCGCCGAGCCGCACCGTCTCGTCGGCGCGCTCGACCATCTCCTTGTGGCTCTCCTCCTCGTGCCGAATTTCCGCGCGCTTCAACAACTCGGCCTCGGGCGAACCGAGGGGGCGGGGCTGCGGGGTCTGGGTAGCGGGCGGGAAGGGCACGGGCCTCCGCCTCTGGGCCTGGGCCGACGCGGCGAGGAGGACTGACACGATGAGCGCGCAGAGAATTTGCTTGAGCACGGGTGTCCCCACGTTGACTGTTGGCGCTTGCGGAAGAGAAAAACTGCCGGCCCGTCTGGCGATGCGTCTGTAAGACGCCGCGGCGGACGACCGGAGTTGTCTTGCCGGCCGCTCAGTTAGCCCTCCCGCCCGCAGGATTCGGTTGAAGTTCGTCGCCGCGCCGACTTCTCAGGTGACGCCTGAGAAAACTCAGGGGACGGAGACGGGCGTGTCGGGCGTGTTGATGAACTCCTCGCCGCCCGACCTCGGCCGCGGGCGCGAGTCCTTCGTGACGGTGATCGTCCGCGAGTCGGGAATCCGCTCGGGCGGCCGGCGCGCGCCCGGCGAAGTCTTGAAGGCCACGTCCTCGGCCCGCGCCCCGCTGCGCAAGCGGAGGAGGCGCGAACCGCTCCACTCGCCCGAAAGGACTTTCAGCGAGTAGCGCCCCTTCTCGCCGGGGGCGAGGACAGCCGGCTCGACCGGCACGGCGCGCAACTCGGTGCCGCCGTCCCCGCGCCGCCTCAACTCCAACTCCACCGTCAGGTTTTCCAGCCGCCCGCCCCCGACGTTCTGCACCGTCCCGCCGAGGATCGCGTGCGGCTTCCTCAGCATCGCCTCGTCGACGAGGATGTGTGCTTCTGGCGCGGGGGCCGCCGGCGCGGGCGTGGGGGCCGCCGCGGATGCCCGCGGGGCAGTTCGATTCGACGGCTCGCTCTGACAGCCCGAGAGGGTAAGCAGCGCCGCGCAGAGAACGGTTGTGGCCCGGAGGCCCGGAAGGAAAGAATTCATCATCACCCGTGCGGCCCGCTCTGTCGCTCCCCGGGGAGAAAAGACGTTCGCGGGGGAACGGGCGGACGCTCAGACGCTTACCGGCCCGTCGTTAAGAAATTCGTTGAAGAGTTTCGTCCCCTTGAGATTCTACGGCTCGCGGCCCGGGGGCGCGCCGCCCGTCACCTTGACGACCAGGTCAATCAAAAACTGCTCCTCGGCCGTCCCGTTGCTCCGGAGCGAAACCCATTCGGCCCCGGTGACGCCGTCGCTCCGCCCTTCGATGCGCGCGTTGACGGAAACGTTCGTGGTCGAGCCGTCAATGGGCTGGACTTCGATGATGAGCGTGTAGCGGCCGCGCGTCCAGTTGCGCACCTCGGAGGCGGGCACCTCGGCCACGCGGTTCAACTCCGAGGCGGTCACGACCGAGCCGCGCGTGAAGGTGAAAGGCTGTGTGATGAGCAGCCCCTCGGCCGGCTTCGAGCTGGGTTCGTCGAGGATCAGCCGGCGCTCGCCCATCAGCTCGACGACGGCCTTCGTGAGCACGTCGTTCGGGACGGTGAAGCGGTAGGGGTTCGGCACGGGGGGCGGGGTCGGCGTGCGCCCCTTCCCGAAATCTATGCCGCGCCCCGAGCCCGTGTCGAGCTTGCCCCCGTTGACGGCCGGCTGGCGGTTGTTGCCGCTGTCGCGGACGCGTTCGTTCTGCTGGTCGACGCCCTTCTCCTGTGCCGCGGCCGAGGCGGCCAGGGCGACCGAGAGAAGCACCAGAGCGCAAATTTTCTTCATGACTTCACCCTTCCGGACGGGGCCTTTCAAAAGAGTCGTCGGCGCGGGGGGACACGGCTGAGAATAAAGCAAGGTTCACGCGAATTCAAGAAAGACCTTCGGAGGGGGCCGCGAAAAGGCTTCGGCCTTCAACGCGCCGTCTCCGCGGCGGGCGGCGCGGGCGGCGTCGGCGTGGCGGCGGGCTGTAGAATGGCATTCGCGTTCCGCGCGCGCTCCCAGTCGCGCAGGGCCTGCACGCCGTGCTGGAACTCTTGTTCGCTCTCGTAGAAGTTGTGCGCCCCGTCGTCGCGCGAAGGCTCGCGGACGTAGTAGAGGTAGTTGGTCTGCGCGGGGGCGAGCGCGGCTTCGAGCGAGCGCGCGCCGGGCGAGGCGATGGGGCCGGGCGGGAGGCCCCGCACCTTGCGCGTGTTGTACGGCGAGTCGCGCTCCAGGTCGCTCAGGTAGACCTTCCCGTCGTTGCGCCACTTGCCGGCGAGTTTCGAGGCGTAGATGACCGTCGAGTCGACGCCGAGCGGGATGCCGCGGGCCAGACGGTTGTAGATGACCGAGGCGACGAGCGGGCGCTCCTCCTTCAGCTTGGCCTCGGTCTCGACGAGCGAGGCGACGGTGACGATCTCGCGGGGCGTGCGCCCGGGCGGGGGGCCGTGTCTGGCCGAAGTCTCGCCCCACACCTCCCGGAAGCGACGCACCATCGTGCCCACGACCTCGCGCGCGGTCGCGTCGGGCGGGAAACTGTAAGTGTCCGGGAAGAGGTAGCCTTCGAGGTTCGTCGCCGCGGGGTCGAGGTCGCGGATCGGGGTCGGGTCGTCGAGGAGCGCGAGGGCCTCCGCGGGGCCGTTGAGTTTCAACTCGGGGATGCGCGCGAGCAGGCCGGCGATGTCCCAGCGCGTCCAGCCCTCGGGCACCGTCAGGCGGCTCAGACGCTGCTCGCCCTCTTCGAGCTTCCGCAGCACCCCCGCCGGCGAGATGGGGGAGGGGAAGCGGTACTCGCCCGCCTTCAAACGCGGCCCCGCCCCGACCAGCCGTATGTAAAGGCGGAGCAACCAGCCCCGTCTGATAACGCCGAGGGAAGTGAGCCTCGCGATGATTTCGTCGGGCGAGGAGCCGCGGGGGATTTCGATGTACTGGTCTGCCTGGTTGTGCGCGAGCGGCGAGTGCAGTTCGCGGTAGGCCCAGAAGGCGAGGAGGCCCGCGAGTGTGAGGATGAACAGAAGGGCGATGAGAATCAGCCTGGATCGGCGCATGGTCTGCCGCTTGAATGAATACTTTAACTCTCGTCCGGTAAGTCGGCGGAACGTTCGAGATAATCCCGGAGGATGATGGCCGCCGCCGCGCTGTCAACCCGTGCTTTAACTTCGCGCTCCGAAAGGCCGCGCAGGACTCCTTCGGCCTCTTTCGAGGTCAGTCTTTCGTCTTGCAGGACTACGGTGCGCCGGAGCGAAAGGCCGAGGTTGCGCGCGACGCGCCGGGCCTCGGCCGCCGCCTCACCTTCGCCGCCGTCGAGCCGGAGCGGCAAACCCACGACAACCTTTTCAACGTCAAACTGTTCGCACAATTCGGAGACTGCGCGCAGGAGTCGCTTCCAGCTCGTGCGCGGAAGGGCCGGGAGCGGCCGCACCGTCAGGCGCAGTTCGTCGGAGACGGCGACCCCGACCCGCTTCGCGCCGAGGTCGAGCGCGAGGAGGCGGCCCCGGCCCTCCGGCACGACCCCCGGCGCAGTTTTTTGATCTTTATTTCCCGGCAATTCGTTTCTGTACGGCAGAGCCGCGAGTATAGCGTAACCCGCGCGGGGCGCGCCACTTGGGCGGCTTGCGCCGCCCCGAACGGCTGCTGTATCATCCGTTTCGTCTTCGTCGGGCGCGGCCGGCCGCGCTCTTGTTTCGTCCGCCACAGAGATTCCGAGGTGTTTTGATGTCCTTTCGCAGTAAGTTTCTCCTGGTCGTCTTCTCGGCCACGCTGGCGCTCTACGCCGTCGTCGGCGGCCTGATGTCCATCAGCGCCCAGCAGCAGGCGAACGACCCCGGCGCGCAACTGAGGATTTTCGAGAGCGTCCTGAAGCACATCCAGGACGATTACGTGGACGAGCCGGACATGGGGAAGGTGCGGGCCGGCGCGCTGCGCGGCCTCGCCTACGGCCTCGACCCTTACTCGACCTACCTCACCGTCGACCAGGTGCGCGACTTCCGCGCGGGCGCGGCCGATACGCAGGTGAGCATCGGCGCGGAGCTTTCGCAGTTCTCGTCTTACCTCTACGTCATCGCGCCGGTGAAGGGCGGCCCGGCCGACCAGGCCGGCATCCGGACCGGGGACATCATCGAGTACATAGACAGCAAGGCGACGCGCGACATCTCGCTCTACGACGCGCGGCAGCTCTTGAACGGCGCGCCGGGCAGCGAGGTCAAGCTGCGGGTTTTGCGCGCGGGCGCGCGCCCGTTCGTCGTGACCGTCAAGCGCGGCATGGTGGCGGTGCCGGGCGCGGAGGCGCGCATGGAGGCGGGTAAGGTCGGCGTCATCAAGGTCAACAGCCTCGCCGAGGGTGAGGCCGCGGACGTGAAGGCGCGCTTGCAGGAGCTGCTCAAGTCGGGCGCGCAGAAGATCGTGCTCGACCTGCGCAGCGTGGCGGGCGGCTCGCTCGCCGAGGGCGTCAAGGTCGCCAACCTCTTCATCCGCGAGGGGGCCATCGCGCAGACGGTCGGGCGCGGCAACAAGCCGCTCAAGACCTTCAGCGCCGACCCGAAGGAGGCGGTCTTCGACGGCCACGTGGCCGTCCTCATCGACCGCGGGACGGCGGCCGCGGCCGAGGTCGTGGCCGCGGCCTTCGTCGACCGCAAGCGCGGCGACGTGGTCGGCGTGAAGAGCTTCGGCGCGGGCGCCGAGCAGCAGTTGTTCACGCTGCGCAACGGCGACGGCCTGCTCTTGACGACCATCAAGTGGGCCTCCTCGGCGGGCAAGCCCTTCCTCGGCAACGGCGTCGCGCCCTCGCACGAGGTGAAGAACCCCGAGCTGGCCGAGGCGGTCGACCCCGAAGAGTTGACCGGCAACGACGACGACCCCATCGCCCAGCCCAACGCGCCGGACGACCGCCCCGCCGCCGCCCCCGAGCCGGCCGCGCCCAAGCAGCAGCCCGAGGACGTGCAGCTCAAGAAGGCGCTGGAGCTTTTGAAGGAGAAGGACAAGCAACCGGCCGGCCAGCGCGCCGGGTGAGACTGAAATACAAGGCGAGAAATGAAAAGCCCGTGAGTTACGACTCACGGGCTTTTCTGTTGACGCGTTCAATTACCCGTCCGCGCCTGGCGGGGCCGCGAACGCCGGCTCAAGTTAATCGCAGTTTGAGCC
>JALZHT010000105.1 GCA_030860645.1 Acidobacteriota bacterium | reverse complement strand
CGTGATGAACGTCTGGGACTGCGCGGCCCTTCTGCCGGTCGTCGAAGAGGCCGGCGGCAGCTTCACGGACTGGCGCGGCCGGCGGACGATTTCCGCGGGAAACGCCCTCGCCACCAACGGCCTGCTCTTCCGCGAGGTCATGGACATCATCGAAGAAAATGGCAAAATCACTTGAGTTTTCCACCCCGGCGGGTCATTAAGGCCGAGCGTCCGGGCGGTTCGAGCTTTCCCTGTGTCAGATGGGCACGCGCCCGTGGTTTTCCCCTAAGAAGTGCGGCTTTGACCCGCCAGCCTTCTCCCTCGACCGCCCGCGAAATGGTCGAAGCTCGCCACAAGTTGAATTAACATTGAACTTACGTTAATCTCATGCTCCTGGCATGGTCATTGCCATGAGGGTTTCCCTGACCGACCCCTCGGTCAAGGTAAGAATCCACAGGAGTAGTTTCACTTCGCGTCGGGGCGGGGGAGGAAATTCCGCGGCCCCGACGCTTTGAAATGTACGGGGGCGCGGCCCGTCCGCCTCGCGCCCGCAACTTTTTTGAGAAGGGATTAGAGGATGCGTCCAGTTAAGTACGCCGAGAAGGGGCTCACCGTCGTCGCGGGCAGCCTGTTCAATACCATTCAGTTTTTCAACCAGTACCGGCCGAGCGAGTCCTTCACGCCGAAGTGGTCGGACAAGCCGCTGTTGAAGTCCTGGCAGAAGTCGAAGCCGCCGCTCGGCTTCCCGCGCACGACCGACTCGCTCTGCCCGAAGTGCGTCATCGAGGCGCGGGCCAAAATCCTGAGCGCCCCCGAGATCGACCCGTCCGTCCTCGTCAACGAGAAGGTCGGCGAGATCAAGGCGCAGATCATCGAGCGCGACGGCCAAATCTGGATGGTCAAGGACTGCCCCACCCACGGCCACTTCGAGGACATCATGGCGATTGACTCGAACTTCCTCAAGCACATCGAGTCGATGTTCCCCGGCCGCGACATCAACGCGCACAACGACGAGGGGCTGCACGACCACGGCTCCAGCTCGATCAAGTTCGGCCGCGGGTCGGTCCTGACCATCGACCTGACGAACCGCTGCAACATGATGTGCGACCCGTGCTTCATGGACGCCAACCAGGTCGGCTTCGTCCACGAGTTGTCGTTCGAGGAGGTCAAGGACATCCTCGACAAGGCCATCTCGATCAAGCCGCGCCGCCAGATGTCGGTGCAGTTCTCGGGCGGCGAGCCGACCATCTCGCCGCACTTCATCGAGTCCGTCCGCTACGCGCGCAAGGTCGGCTACAACTCCGTCCAGTGCGCGACGAACGGCATCGAGTTCGCCAAGTCGAAGAAGTTCTGCGAGGAGGCGGCCGCGGCGGGCCTCCGGTACGCCTACCTCCAGTTCGACGGCATCGGCAACGACGCCAACTCGCACCGCCAGGTCGGCAACCTCTTCGACGTGAAGCTGCGCGCCATCGACAACCTGCACTCGGCCGGCGTCGAGATCGTGCTCGTCATCACCCTCGTCAACGGCATCAACAACGACCAGGTCGGCTCGGTCATCCGCTTCGCGCTCGACAACCCGAAGAAGGTCGCCTTCCTCTCGTTCCAGCCCGTCTCCTTTACGGGGCGCGACGAGGAGATCACGGACGAGCGCCGGATGCAGCAGCGCTACACGCTCTCGCACCTCGCCTACGACGTGAAAAGCCAGGTCGGCATCACGGAGCCGACGCGCGACTGGTTCCCCTTGAGCCTGATGGGCGCGTTCGCCGACTTCGCCGACCTCGCGCACGGCCCCGACGCCGAGTGGGGCCAGGTCTCCTGCGGCTGCCACCCGAACTGCGGGGTCGGCACGGCCGTGATGATCGACAAGGAGACGAAGGAGATGCGGCCCGTCCCCGAGTTCCTGAACATCCCCGGACTCGTCAAAGACATGCAGAAGATCACGGACGCCGGCCGCGGCAAGTGGACTTCGAACATCATGATGGGCCTCGCGCTCCTCAAGCACTACAACCCGGCCAAGTCGCCGACGCACTTCACGCTCTACGAGCTGTTCAAGAAGTTCGACAAGTCGTTCGGCCTCACGGGGCGCTCCTACGGCCGCGTCGACGGCAAGCGCTCGAAGCAGGACATCGAGTCGAGGCGCGCCGACCGCTGGAACTTCCTGTTCATCGCGGGCATGTGGTTCCAGGACTTATTTAACTACGACTTCCGCCGCACCGAGATGTGCATCATCCCGTACGGCACGCAGGAGGGCGAGATTTCTTTCTGCGCCTACAACACGGGCATCGGCTGGCGCAACATCATCGAGCAGATGCACCAGAACGCGACCGTGGCGCAGTGGTACAAGGAGCACGGCCGCCACGAAATCTTCGCCAAGAACAAGGAGGTCGCGCTCGCCGAGGCGCCCGTCAACCTCGTCCTGAACGAAGTAGACCTCCAGCGCCCGAACAAGCCGCAGATGGAGGGGCCGAAGACGGCGGCCGAGGAGGCGGCCGTGATGCGCAAGCTCTACCAGGAGATGGTGCTCAAGAAGAAGCTCGGCTCGGACTTCGAGAAGAACAAGCCGGTGCAGATCAAGGGCCTCTCCCGCAGCTAGCAGCGGCCAACAGCAGGAAGGTCAAGCCCCGCGCGCGTCAAACGTGCGCGGGGCTTCGTCTGTGAAATGGGAGTGGGCGGCAGCCGGTAGGCTCCGCGCCGAGGCTGCCGACGCTTCCCCGGCGAAAGGTTTGCTACTGCCTACTGCCTACCGCCTACTTTTCCGTCGCCTGCTTGAATAATTCCGGGCGTTAAGGTGTAATGGATTCGGCTTCAAACTTATGGTTCGCATCCTTCTGACAAACGACGACGGCATCCACTCCGACGGGATTCGCCTGCTCGAAGAGGCGCTCAGGGAGGTCGGCGACGTGTACGTCGTCGCCCCCGAGTCCGAGATGAGCGGCGCGTCGCACAGCCTGACGCTCTCGCGCCCCTTGCGCATCCGCCAGATCGACGAGCGCCACTGGACGGTCGACGGCACGCCGACCGACTGCGTCACGCTGGCCTTGAACCGCATCCTCGTCGGGGAAGGGCGGCCCGCCATCTGCTGCTCCGGCATCAACCACGGCGGCAACCTCGGCGACGACGCGACCTACTCCGGCACGGTCGCCGGCGCGCTCGAAGCGACCATCCTCGGCGTGCCCGGCCTCGCCTTCAGCCTCGTCGCCCGCGAGAACTTCGACTTCACCGAGTCGGCCCGCTTCGCCGTCGTCGCCGCGCGCAAGGTGCTCGGAGAGGGGCTGCCGGAGGGGACGCTCCTCAACATCAACGTCCCCAAAGGCGCGCCCCGCGGCGTGCGCGTCACGCGGCAGGGCATCAAGAACGCGCGCCCGATCATCAGCGAGCACATCGACCCCCGCGGCAAGCCCTACTACTGGATCGGCGAGGAGTACTTCAGCTCCGAGCGTGAGGACGGCACCGACTACTCCGCCATCGAGCAGGGCTACGTCTCCGTCACGCCGATGCGCAGCGACATGACGAACCACAGCGCGCTCGTGGCGCTCGACTCGTGGAACGCGCTCCGCGAGGCCGGCGTCGCGGGCCGGGGCGAGGCGGCCGAGTTCGACCGCGAAGTTCACCGAAGGTAAGAAGGTCTCTCTTTGACGCCGCTAGGTTCAGACCGCTCGGCCGCGCAGTCGGCCGGCTTCCGCATCCCGCGCCAGCGCATGGTCGACCGCCTGCGCGACTACTACCGCATTCAAGACCCGCGCGTCCTCGCGGCGATGGGCGAGGTGCCCCGCCACCTCTTCGTCCCCGAAGCTTTGCAGTCGCGCGCCTACGGCGACCACGCCCTCCCCATCGCCGCCAACCAGACCATCTCGCAGCCCTTCATCGTCGCCCACATGAGCGAGCTGCTCGAAGTCGACCGCCGGAGCCGCGTGCTGGAGATCGGGGCGGGGTCAGGCTACCAGACGGCGGTGCTGGCGCGGCTCGCCGGGCAGGTCTACGCCATCGAGCGCATCCCGGAGCTGGCGCGCGAGGCGCAGGCCCGCATCCGCTCTCTGGGCATCTACAACGCGACCGTGAAGTGCTTCGACGGGACGCTCGGGTGGAACGCCCACGCGCCCTACGACGCCGTCCTCGTCGCCGCGGGCGGCCCCGAGGTGCCCGAGCCTTTGGTCGCGCAGTTGAAGGTGGGCGGCCGCCTCGTCATCCCCGTCGGCCCCACGCGCGAGTCGCAGCAACTCGTCCGCGTCATCCGCACCGAGGACGGGGTCGCGCACGAACACCACGGCCCCTGCGCCTTCGTCCCCCTCATCGGCCGCTACGGGTGGGATACATAGTTGCGGGTTGCGGGTTTCGAGTTGCGAGTTAAGGCAGGCAGCGCTCCGCGCTTCAGCGCCGACGACACGAACTCGAAACTCGAAACTCGAAACTCGAAACTTATTTATGGAATCAATCTACGAACTCATCAATCAGGTTAAAGGTTATCTCGACCCGCGGACGATTGCGGCGGCCGGGTACGTGGTGCTGATCCTCGTCGTGTTCGCGGAGACGGGGCTGGCGATGGGCTTCTTCCTGCCGGGCGACTCGCTGCTCGTCGTGGCGGGCATCTTCGCGGCGCGCGGCGACCTGAACGTCTTCGTGCTGCTCGTCACGCTGTTCGTGGCGGCGGTGGTCGGCGACGGGGTCGGGTTCTGGACGGGTCAGAAGCTCGGGCCGCGGCTCTTCAAGCGGGAGAAGTCTCTGCTCTTCCGGCCGGGCCACCTGGCGAAGGCGCACGGCTTCTACGAGAAGTACGGCGGCAAGACGATCATCATCGCGCGCTTCGTCCCCATCATCCGCACCTTCGCCCCCATCGTCGCCGGCGCGGCCAACATGGAGTACCGGAAGTTCGTCCTCTTCAACGTCGTCGGCGGCTTCGCGTGGGTCTTCAGCATGATCCTCACGGGCTACTTCCTCGGCAACATCCTGCGCGACCGCTTCGGCGTCAACCTCGACGAGCACATCGAGTGGGTCGTCATCATCGTCGTCGCGTTGTCGCTCATGCCGCCCGTCATCGAGTACCTGAAGTCGCGGCGCGAGAAGGCGCGCGCGGCAGCGGGCGACGTGCAGGTTTGACACCCGCCCGCGCGGCCCCTAGAATGACTTTGCTGTTCGCAGCAGCGGGGCGTGGCTCAGCCTGGTAGAGCGCTCGGTTCGGGACCGAGAGGTCGGAGGTTCGAATCCTCTCGCCCCGATTAATAAATCCAGGAGTCTACGGTCACTCGTCAGAGTGGCCGTTTTCCTTTTGGGGCATATCGTGGCAGGGGGATTCACGCCCGCCTCCCCGCGACCGCCACAGGCGGTGAGGCCCCGTAAAAGCGGACGGGCGCGGGGCACGCGAAGGTGGCCGCGCCCGTCCTGCTTTCGGGCTGACACCTCGTCTGCGTCACTGCGGGGCCGGGAGCGGCCCGGTGGAACCGCATTGGCCCGCGCCCGTCCCCCGCGGCAGGGCGAGCGGCCCCGACTGAACCTGGCAGAGGAACGAATACTGCTTCCTCGAATTCGCCAGGCCGGCGTAGTTGTTCCCGAGCAGCCCGTAGTTGTCTTCGGTGTTGAGCGCCCAGTACGTCCAGTGGAGGTCGGCCACGGCCAGCCCGGAATCGTTCGTCGGGGTGCGGGCGTGGCTGCTCTGGATGAAGTTAATCATGTCCGTGAACCACTGACCCTGTGACCCCGCGCCCGCCGAGAGCACGTCGGCGTCGGCCTTCCCCGTGCCGAACTCGCCGATCCAGACCGGGGCCTGGCTGTAGCCCGTGTGGCCGGTGTTGGCCCACGGGTAAGGGCCGCCGCCCGCGCCGACGGGGTTGACGCCGCCCGGCAGGTTGAGGTGCGCCCAGAACTTCTTCCACACGTCGGCCAGGCTCGAAGCGGAGCAGCCGCTCCGGTAGCAGGTGGAGGCGTTGAACCAGGACTGCCTGAAGAGGGCGGGGCCGTAATCGTGGGCGGAGTAGACGAGCTGGTTGTTCACGGCCGGGCCGAGTCCGGCGGCGCTGCCGCCCGCGTTGAGCACGACGGGCGCGCCGGGGTTGCGGGCGTTGCCATTGACGCCGAGCAGGCAGCCGCCCCACCAGTAACCGTCGTACGGGCCGGAGGCAGGCGTCCCCGCGGCGGTCGGGTACATCCCCGTGCCCTCGACAAAAATGAGCGGGTAGTCCCACCCGCGCCGGAGCGCCTCGCCGAGAATCGTGTCGCCGGCCCGCTGGGCGGCCAGCCGCCAGTCGCGGCAGGTCGAGGAGGCGACGCAGGCGGGCGCGAACGGGTTGGGGTTCGGGTTCGTCGCGGGGCTGATGCCGTCGCCAGTCCCCCACGTGGCGCCGTCCAGGTAAGCCTTACGCGAGGGCGTGTGCGGCTCGTTACGCAGGTCGTAGCCTAAGACGATGGGCAGGCCGTCGGAGGCCGTGTAGTTCACGGCAATGGTGTCTGGCGCGCCGAGCGTCTGCGGGACTCCGTGCACCCACTCCTGCACACTCACCCAGTCCCTGATCCACGCCTGCTCCGGGTAGCCGGACGCGTACCAGAGACCGTTCTCCTGCGCGGAGTTGCCGGCGGTGGAGCGGTGATTGTCCAGAATCACGTGCAGCCCCACCGACCCGGCGTAGTTGACGATCAGAGCCATGATGTCGCGGGCGCGCTTGCCCTTGCACTCGGGGCAGGCGCTCAGTTGGTTCGAGTTGGGGACAGGGTTCGTCTCCCACATGGCGTTCGAGAAGGGGATGCGGATGGTGTTGTAGCCGTGCTGCCTGATCTGGTCAATGATGACCTTGTAGTCCTTCGTCCACATCCCGTGCGCGACGTTGTCCCTCGTCTCGAAGCCGTACCAGTTGACGCCGGTGATGGTGAAAGGCATGCCCGCCGGGCTGATGATCTTCGTCCCGCTCGTTGACCAGCCGGCGGCCGACACGGCCGTTGCTGCCGCGACGAGCAGGCAGCAGGATGCGATGAACCTTCTGAGGCTGCGGGGCCGTTGCTCGAACTGCATGGGTTATACCTCCGCGGTGTTGATGGTGACAGGTGAGTTGAGGCTTTGGCGTCCGGTGACGCGCCCCGGCACGGCCGCGGCATCACCGGCGAGAAAGCAAGCCGTGACGATGTCGGGCTGACGGACGCCGCCCTGGGCCGAAGGCACCAGGCGGACACGGACGACGATGTAATTCTAGCCGGCTGGGGGAAATGAAGCGGAGGTATATTGTCCGCGTCGCGCCGCAAAGTCAATAGAGGCGTCTGTCTCTGCCCGCCGCGGGGTGCTCGGAGAGCGGGCCGCACAGCGTCCCGTCAGTTCGACAGTCCCGAGGGCCGCGCCCGTGCGCGCGACCGGGCGGCGACGCCTCCGACCCGGCACGGGAATTGTCTTTCTCAGGCGTGAGCGTTGTACCAACGAGCCGTTTTCGGACAGGCCGGACTGTGTCCGTGGGCCGGGGTGTCCGAAAAGAGTTTATCCGGGAGGAGTGTGAGAGATGGCAGCAAGTGAAGAAACTTTGACGAACGTGGGGGCGGCGGGCGTGGAGTCGTCGGGCGCGAGGCAGTCGGGCGTCAACGTCGGGCGGGCCGAGCGCTGGGTGTCGGCCGTCGGCGGCGGCGCGCTGGCGCTCTACGGCGTGACGCGCGGGAGCCTGGGCGGGGTGGCGCTGGCGCTCCTGGGCGCGGCCCTCGTCCAGAGGGGCTATTCGGGCCACTGCAACCTGTACGAGGCCGTCGGCTACAGCTCGGCCGGCGACACCTCTCTGCGCAACAGCGAGAACGTGAGCGTGCCCGCCGAGCGCGGCATCAAGCTCGAACACAGCGTGACAATTAACCGCCCGCCCGAGGAGCTGTACAGCTTCTGGCGCAACTTCGAGAACCTGCCGCGCTTCATGAACCACCTCGAAGCCGTGCACATGACGGGCGAGAACCGCTCGCACTGGGTGGCGAAGGCCCCGGCCGGCACGCGCGTCGAGTGGGACGCCGAGGTCTACAACGAGAAGGCGAACGAGCTGATCGCGTGGCGCACGCTGGAAGGCGCGGACGTGGCGAGTGCCGGGTCGGTGCGCTTCGAGCCGGCGGCGGGCGGGCGCGGCACGACCGTGCGCGTCGTGCTCAAGTACGACCCGCCGGGGGGCGCGCTCGGCGCGGCCGTCGCGCGGCTGTTCGGCGAGAACCCGGAGCAGCAAATCTCCGAAGACCTCCGCCGCTTCAAGCAGCTCATGGAGGCCGGCGAAGCCTCCACCACCGAGGGCCAGCCGTCGGAGCGCACCGCCTCGGCCGGGCAGTAGGACAAGGGGGAAGGGGGAAAGGGACGGAGGGGAGTAGTTTCACGGGTGCGACTCCTTCCTCCCTCCGGCCCGTCCCCCTTCGCGATCTTGCAGGAGAACATCATGGCCGACGAAGAGAGGAACGACGAAGGGACGACCGGGCAGGGCGGCGGGCAGGAGTCTTCCGGCGACCCCGGCCGCACGCCGGGCAAGGCCGAGGGCAGCGAAGAGACCGTCGAAGAGAGTCTGGAACAGAAGGGAAAGCGGTAGCTCGCACATTAAAACAGTTCCGGGTTCCCGGTTAGCAGTTCCGAGTTGCAGACCGTCTATAACTCGGAACTGCTA
>JALZHT010000722.1 GCA_030860645.1 Acidobacteriota bacterium | reverse complement strand
CGACGAGGGCGTAGCCTTCGGCGAGGTGGAAGTGGGCGCGCGAGGCGCGGAAGGCGCGCGCGTTGTGGAGCACGCCGTCGCGCAGGTTCGGGGCCGTCAGGGCGAGCTGCGTGAAAGCCTCGCGCTCGCGCGCGGCGACGGCGAAGTGGAGCGCGAGGACGAGTTGGTCGGGGCTCGGGTCGAAGCCGTGGCGGCGGCGCGCGAACGCCTCGGCCAGCGTGCGCGCCGCCTCGCCCCACAGACGGCGCACCGTCCCCTCGTCGCGGTACAAAGCCCACTCGAACATCGAAGCGCGCCAGCACGCGTTCGCCAGCGGCTGCGCGAACCCCGCGTCGCCGTCCGCCACCCTGCGCCGGTACTCCGCCACCATGCGCCGCTCGTGGTTCAGCGACCGCAGGTCGTAATCGCCCGCGCCGAAATTGGCCGGAGTAGTGGCGGACATCGTCAGAGGATTTTAGATTTGCGATTTTAGATTTTTGATTTCAAGGCGGGGCCGACCTGTTTCAATCGCAAATCAAAAATCTAAAATCAAAAATGTCTTTGACTCGAAACTTTTCAGGCGAACGCGACCGCGCCGCCCGCGCCGGGCAGGAGCCGCGTGACGGTGGTGGCTTCTCGGACGGGCGCGCCCTCCTCGACCTCGACGCTCAGGAGCGCGACGTGGAAGCGGCCGTCGTTGAGGGCCTCTTCGAGCATCTCGCCGAGCAGGTTGTGCTCGACGACCGCCGAGTCCTTCAGCCGCTCGATCAGCTCGCGCACCCAGCCGTCGGTGAACGGCTCGTGGCCGAAGACCCACTCGAACTCCGAGTTGTTGACCGCCGACTGGACGGCGACGAAGTGCGGCGAGGCGAGCGTCCGGCCGTCGAAGCCGACGACCGTGTAGATGGCGTCGAAGCCGTAGACGACGAGCGGCGACAGGCGCGCCGGGGCGTGCTCGCCCTCGAAGGACGAGCCGAAGAGCGAGCCGAGCAGGCCGCCGGCCGCGCCGAGCCATAACAGCCGGTCGAGCTTGAGCGGCGTCCCGTCGCGCGCCAGCAGCGCGCGCCCCTCGGCGTCAGTCAGAAGCCCGTGCAGTTCGGCCACGAGCCGCGGTATCTCCCAGCGGGCCGCGCGCCCGGGCAGCGCCGGCAACACGAGCGACAAAAGCTCTTCGAGCGCGCCGTCCGCCCCGGCAGCCATCCCGCCCTTCAACCACGCGACGAAAGAAGCCTCGGCGTTCGCCCTCTGCGTCTCGCCGGCCCGCGCCGCCGCCCGCTGCAAGGCCCCCTCGACGGCGTCGAGCGTGCGCATCAACTCCATCATTTCGGCGGCGACGCGCGCGCGGCCCGTGAGCGGGAAGGGGTTGTACTGCTCCTGCGGCGGGAGGAAGGCCCCGCCGCGCAGGTCGCGCAGGATTTCCTGCGGGTGCGGGCGCGGCTGCGGGGCAAAGGGGGCGGGCTGCTGTCCGCCGCCGGGGTGGAAGACGGGCGGGCGGGCGGCCTCGGGCGGTGTGCCGTAGAGAGTGTGCGCGATCTTCGCCTCGGCCTGCTGCACGACGTGGCCGCCGGTCTTCTCCAGATGCTTGAGGTGGCGGTTGAGCAGCACCGCGCCGAGGAGTTCGTCCACCATCTCGCGCACGAACTGCTCCGGGGCGGCCGCCGCGCGGCCGAGCGTGCGGGCGGCCTGTTCGAGCGGCAGCCGCCCGCCGTCGGGCAGGCGCACGAAGGACTCGCCGTGCTGGCGTGCGTGCTCGACGGCGCGGTTCAGGTGTTCAAGCGCGCGCTCGACGACCTTGAAAACTTTGTCGGCGTGGCGGCCGTCGAGTTGGCTGACGAACTCGGGGCCGAGCGTGTCGGCCGCGGTGCGCAGGGCGGCGCGCGTGTCGGGCGGGAGGTCGGCCCCGTCGGTCTGCCCGCGCAGGTAGGCGGCCGCCGATTCGAGGAGCGGGCGCGAGGTGTGTTTGAGTGTGTGGCCCAGGTCGCGGACGACTTCGGCGAGCGCGCCCGAAGAACGCGCCAGCGTGCCGGCGGCGGTGTTGGTGAGCGTGTCGAGCGGCGGCCCGTGTGAGGAATGCTTGTCGTGTCCGTGGGCGTGGCCGCGTCCCTGGTTGCCCGGCCCCGGGTTGTCTAAGCGCCAGTTGTCGCCGCGCGATGAACGCTCGTAGTTCCTGAAGTGCCAGCCGTCGTCGCCGTCGTCGGAACGTCCGCGGCGACCGCCTTCGTGGTCACTGCGCCAGCGGCCGTGGTCGTCGTCACCCTCGCCGTAGCGACGGCCGCGGCCCCCGTCCGCCTCATCAAAACGAGAGCGGCGGCCTCCGTCGTCGTCGTGGTGGCTGAAGCGGGTGCGGTCGCCGTCGTCGCGGTCGTTTTCGCCGACGCGCGCGCGGTCGTCGTCGGTGCGGCTGCGGAAGCGGACTTCGCCGTCGTCGGCGTAGCCGTCGTTGCCGCGCGTCTGCGTCACGTCGCGGCCGCGGTCGCGGCCCGGCAGGTCGTCGCCGAGGCGTTCTGCTCCTGGCGGCTGTTGAGTCTTCGTGAGGTTCTCGATGCGGCTGCGAACCTGCTGAACCTGGTTCTCGATCTCGTGGACGCGCGCCGGCTTCCCCGCGTCGTGCTTGTCGTGTCCGTGGGCGTGGCCGCGTCCCTGGTTGCCCGGCCCGTCGGCGTGCTTGTTGTCGCCGCCGCGGTTCTGCGTCCGCGGCCCTTCGGCAACTC
>JALZHT010000104.1 GCA_030860645.1 Acidobacteriota bacterium | reverse complement strand
CGCGGGCGCGAAAGATATTACCCATCGGGCCGCGCCTCACAACTCATTCAACCCGGCGCTCGGTAGCATGTTCATCACGCCTCTATAATCCGCTGCCGTGACGTTAAGCCTGGTTCGCCACGTCCGCCTGCGAACCCGGTCTCATACCAGACTAGCCATCGCCCTCCATCGACCGGCCCGGAAAGCCGGGCTGCTGCCTTCGACACACATCCAGCCCGCGGGCGCCCCGGCGTCGGGCGCGGCGTTCCAGACGATGTCGCCGCGTGACCACGGATCGACTCTGGCGGTGGCCGGCAGGGGGGCGGCGACGTTCTCGGGCGAATCCGTCGCCCAGGCCACGGCATGGGTGGCCGGCGCCGGTCCAGACTCGCGGTACGTCGTGGCACGGTAAACGGTATTGCCGCAGCGGCGCTCCACGGCTTCCTGCTTGGCTTGTCCTGTGCCGTAATAAAAACCATTGGGGAACCAGATCTGTCCGGGATTCGTAAAGGCACCGCTCGCGTCAACGGAACGCAGTCCCGAAAACGCCAGCGGGGTGGGGCGACCGGGGGTCGGGGGGATACTCGCGGACATATACTGAAGCACAAACCAAAACTGATAGTTCTGTTCCGCATCAACAAGGAAGTGCAGCCGATACGGTAGTGAACGGGCGGGCGGCCTTTCGTTGGCGTCCGCCTCGAACGAAAAGATAGCGCCGCGTGGGCCACCGACGTTGAAGTCGACTCGATTAAGGGGAAGGTTCGGGTCTCTGCCCGGCGCGAGGTCTCGGTTCATAAAGGTCGTCGGGCGTCCGTATGAGGCGTCGAAGCCGAAGGCTTGACCGTCGCCGGTCCAGTTCCCCTGCCCGCTGAGGGCGTAAGCGGGGGCGGTGATCAGCGGGGGGGCCTGGTTGCGCTCCGCATAGCAGGAGATGAAGCGACTCCGGTTCGAGGCGCTGCCGGACGGCTTGTCATAGCTGCGGCGATTCCCGTTGGTGTGACAGGCGAGATAGGTGTTGCCGAGGAACGACTCTTCGTAGAAACCGCTGCCGTCGCCCGCCTCCTCGCCGTTGGAGCGCGCGTCGACCTTGACGGCGAGTCCGGCGTTGCTGTCGGGGCCGTCCGTGTGGAGGCCGTGACGCCCGTTGTTGATGAGGCTGCACGTGTCGAGCTCCCAGTGGGACGAGTTCTCGATGGTTCGCAGCAAGCCTTGCGTGACGTTGAGGCTGCCGTTCTGGCCGAGGCTCCCCGACGCCACGCCGGACGCGTGCTCGTAGGTGATGCCGTAGACGGTGACGTTGTTGACGACTTGATCGAAGTCGCTGAGCACGCGGGCGTCGGCGACGTTATCCGAGAAGCCGGACGTGGTGATCCGGCAGCCGGCGACCAGGCCGTGCCCGCGCGGGAGCCCGGTGATCGTGCCGACGCGGGTGCTCGCATTGCGCGACGCCGAGAGGCCGCCGAATGACGCGAGCGGGTCGGCCCCCGGCGTCCCCGCGAGGTCGAACTCGATGCCGGCCGCCGTCGCCGACCGCACGTATGTGCCGTTGCTCGGCGTCACGGTCTGGAAGCCGTGAAGCGAGACGACGAAGTAGGGGACGACCGCCTCGTTGCCGGGGGTGTTCGGCGTGCCCGCCGCGAGCGTCGCGGTCGCCGTCTGCGGCGGGTCGCCGGGCTGCGCCGGGGCGTTGTTGTTAATCGTAACGGCCGCGGGGATGAAGCTCTTGGTGCGCGTGTCGAGGAAGACGCCGTCGGTGGCGAAGCCCTCGACGCGCACGTTGCCCGCGCGCAGCGCCCGCCTCGTCCAGATGCCGTGGGCGTTGGCCCGCCAGTCACGCGTGATCGTTTGCCCCGGATTCAGGGGGTCGGCCAGTGACCTCAGGGCCTGGACCTGCACGTCCCGAATTGTCAGGCCGTGCAGCACCTTGATGCCGGTGACGTTCGGGGGGAACAGCAGGACGCACCGGTACGGGGCGAAGTGCGGCGAGACGAACTCGCCCAGGATGGATATGTTCCTCGTGATAACCACTGAGCGGGTCAGCCAGTAGGTGCTACAGGAGAGCAGCATCACGTCCCCGTCGTCCATCGCGTCGATGCAGTCGGCGAACGCCTGCCAGTCGTCGGTCGTGCCATCGCCGGCGGCGCCAAAGGGCGGGTCCTCTGGGCGAAAGTATTGACACACGGAGCACCTCTCTTCTCGGCCGGATCGAACGACGCCCGTTGAACTGTGGCTGACGTGAGGCCGGGTCAGACGGCGAAAGTGGTCAGGCGAGGAGGCGTCCCCAGCGAATGCGCGGGAACGATATGCCTGTGCGCGTGGGCTGTCAAGGGTCAGGTTGCCGGGGCGGGGCCGGTTCCGCCGACGGCCTCGGCTCGGAATATTCGAGAATAATTATTCCGGCGGTCTGGGCGGCTCTTCGAGGGCGCTCACGACATCGAGCGGGGGGCTTCTGCGCTTCGTTCTCTAATCGTTGATAGGCTGCCCGGTTCACGCACCTCGTTCCCGCGCCTGCCCCTGACGCCCGCGAGCGGGCGGCCTCATCCGACCCTTGACGAGGGGCGCACATTCCTGTTGACAACGACGCCCGAGGGGCATATCGTGCCGGTGCGCTCAGGCTCGTTAACCCTATTTTTTCGATGAGGGCCTTACCCTCTTTCCCGTAGGACTCGCCCGGCCCGGAATCTTTCATCACTCGCCGCACCAGTCTCGCCGGCACCTCAAGCCGGACCAGATAGGGGGACACCAGACATGAATAAAATAACCGGCTTGAGCTGGCTTAAAATTCTGGGGCTGCTCGGGGTCGGGGCGGTGGCGGTCACGCAAGGGCCGAAACTACTCCGCTCCCTGTCGCGCGGGCGAAGGCTCTCGGAGAGCTTTGAGGACGCGGTCGAGCGTCTCGACCACTCTATCGGTTGGGACAAGTTCCCGCCCGCCCTCGGCATGCTTATGCTGGCCGGGATCCGCGGCAGGCTGCGCGCGAAGAACCTTCACGACACTTCCGGCGCGCCTTCGCTCCCCGCAGACGAACTGGTTCCCGCGGATCGGCGTTACCTCACCGCGCGCACGGCGGACGGGACGTTCAACGACTTGTCCCGGCCGAAGATGGGGGCCGCCGGGACGCGCTTCGGGCGCAACTTCCCCGTCGAGTACGGCTACCCCGAGCCGGAGCCGGCGATCATGTCGCCCAGCCCGCGCACCGTGAGCCGTGAACTCTTGACCCGCCACGCCTTCGCGCCCGCGACGACCCTCAACGTGCTCGCCGCCGCGTGGCTCCAGTTCATGATCCGGGACTGGTTTAGCCACGGCAAAAGCCCGACGGAGAACCCGTGGAAAGTGCCGCTTGAAGAGGGCGACCCGTGGCACGAGAACCCGATGCTCATCATGCGCACGCGCCCCGACCCGACGCGCCCGCCCGACGCCGACGGCGCGCCGCCGACCTACGTCAACACCGAAACGCATTGGTGGGACGGGTCGCAAATCTACGGTAGCACCCGGGAGATTCAGGACAGGGTGCGCTCGGGCGTCGACGGCAAGTTGAAGGTCGGGCCGGACGGGCTGATCCCCCTCGTCCCGGAGTTGCTCGCCGAGCCGGGTTCGTGGCTCGGATTGGCGCTGCTCATCAACCTCTTCACGCTGGAGCACAACGCGATCTGCGACCGCCTGCGCGCCGAGTACCCGGCGATGTCCGACGACGACCTCTTCGACAAGGCGCGGCTCGTTAACTCGGCGCTGCTGGCGAAGATTCACACGGTCGAGTGGACGCCCGGCATCCTCTCGCACCCGACGCTCCAGATCGCCATGCGGGCCAACTGGTGGGGCGTCGCGGGCGAGTGGGCCTACCGCAACTTCGGGCGGCTCAGCCGGAACGAAATCATCAGCGGCATCGTCGGCGGCGAGACCAACCACTTCGGCGTCCCCTACGCGCTCACCGAGGAGTTCGTCGCCGTCTACCGCATGCACCCGCTCGTGCCCGACGACTACGTCTTCCGCTCGGCCTCGGACGGCGCGGTGCTCCAGGAGCGCGACTTCCGTGGCATCTCTGACCGCCGCATCCCCGAACTCTTCGGGCAGGTGCCGATGGCCGACCTCCTCTACTCGTTCGGCGTCGCGCACCCAGGCGCGATCCAGCTCCACAACTTCCCGCGCGCGCTGCAACACTACGAGCGCCCCGACGGCGTCGTGATGGACTTGGCCGCGACCGACATCCTGCGCTCGCGCGAGCTGGGCGTGCCCCGCTACAACCAGTTCCGCCAACTGCTCCACAAGCCGCCGGTCAGGACTTTCGAGGAGCTGACGAGCAACCGCGAGTGGGCCGAGGAGATGCGGCGCGTCTACGGCGGCGACATCGACCGCGTCGACGTGACCGTCGGGCTTTACGCCGAGAACCCGCCGAAGGGCTTCGGCTTCAGCGACACGGCCTTCCGCATCTTCGTGCTCATGGCCTCGCGCCGCCTCAACAGCGACCGCTTCTTCACCGTCGACTACACGCCGAAGGTCTACACCGAGGCCGGGATGCAGTGGCTCGACGACAACACGATGAAGACGGTGCTGCTGCGCCACTACCCGCAACTCGAACCGGCGCTCGGCAAAGTCACCAACGCCTTCGCCCCGTGGGCCAAGCTCGCCTGACGTTCGCGCCCGGGTGATGCGAAGGCGGGCCGGGCGGAACCGCTCCCGAACGGACGTATTTAGTGGCGGCGAATGGTACGCCTGATACGCGTGAGGCCCTCGTGACAAAACACAGAGCGCCGGACTCACTTAATAGAGTTCGAGTATCATGAGCAAATTTTGGAGGATTCTACATGAGTGCCAACCCCAACAAACTAGTTGAGCCTAGTGGCGATGAAAAAGCCTTGGTGGTGGAGAGAAAAGCTGCCTGCCCGTTTATCGGCAGCGCCGTGGCTGAGGGCCAACTCCCCGTGCGAAACGACGCGAAGAACCCGCTCGCCAGCATCGAGGATGTCAGAAGACTGGGCAATACCGGCGGCGGTGATCTCGGAGACCTGCTCGTGCTGTTCGCGAGGGGCAACCACGCGTTCATGCGGGGCGACTCCGGAAAGCTGGACAAGCCGGTGCCGGGCGACCTGTTTTCACTAGAGTTCCCCGGCTCACAGGGTTCTCACCCGGGCCACAGCGGCATTCTCCAGGGAGACCCGGAGACGCCGGATTCAGGCCGACTGAGTGAGGCGGATTTTGCAAGGCTGACCAGCCGGGCAAAGGACGGTTGGATCAAACGTTCGGACGTCGGACGCTTCATTGCGGAAAACCTGCTCAGGGATCCAAAGTCCAAGGTGTTTGGGAAAAAGACGGCCGCGCTGTTAGCCAGTGACTTCTTCGAATTCGTGGAAACCACCGGTTCGGCGTTGCTGAGGAAACTCTTCGGTTCCGATGAGGACGCGACTCATCGAGAGATCGAGGAGAAGCTCACCAAGCTCACCGGGGAGGACAATCTTGTCGGGTCGGCCGGGGAGTTCGGCCTGCTCTTCGCCTTCCTCGCCAATAGACCCGGCGCCAGGGAAGTGGAGGAAGTGGATGGTGAGCCTGCGTTGGCCGTACGTGACCTGAAAGCCATGTTTGTGGACAAGCACCTGCCCGACGGGTGGGAAACCTGGAAAAAAACACGGGTAGACTGGGTAAGAAACACCACCGGTTTAATGATCAGTGCGGCAAAGGAATACCGGGCCCTCAAGTGAACTCAATGATTCACACTACCCGGGGAATGTTTACACCGCCCGATGTCATAAGTTACATCGCGCCTCAAAAACCTCAGTAAAAAGAGGGTGTTTTTCGCCGGCCGGGGTAATGTGCTTTAAATGGGACGGTCGGGTGCCTGCCGTTGTTAGATTCGGCCTGATTTATAAAGCCGATAGCATACCTCGCCATCGGGCTTGATCTCACCACGCTGCCACCCCTGTTCCTCATAGAATCTATCTGCGCGGGTGTGTGCATCAGTACTCAGAGCAATACTCGTCGCGCTCATCTCAAATAGCCAGTCCGTCGCTAGCCGCAGGAGCCTTTTACCGATTCCCCTTCCTTCATACGACGGCTTCACGAATAAAGCCCAGATTGACGCATCTTCCGCGGAAGCTACGGAGAATCCGACCACCTCGCCCTCAATCTCACAAAGCCACCCCTTACCGGCCCCGCTGAGGTGGGCCACATACATCTCACGTGTCACCTTGCGAGGGTCGGACAAGACGTTTTCCTTCACGGACTGACGTACTTCAGACAGGGCGGGAATATCTTCTATCTTAGCTTCCCGGAAATTCATCGAGATTTAATTCCTTACTATAGAGAATAGAACCTGACGCTGGAATTGAGCCGCCGCGCACACGACTAAACAAGCATCCGAGTCTCGCGGATGAAAAGCAAGCTGACTCGCGGTCGGCCCCAATGACTTGCTCGGTGCGGCGTGATTGTTTCGCGCTTGATCCTTACTGTCATCAGGATGAGCTTTCAGCGAACAGCTTTTTCGTACCAATCCTTCCAAAAAGATTTCTTCCGCCAGGTCAGACGAATGAAAATCGGGTGCGTGAGCAAGAATGTCTTCCAAAGACTCATCTTGTCGAATCTACGGGCGGAAGTTATCACTTTCGGATGTTCGACGAAGTACAAATAACCCCTATTCCGCTTGGCAAATTTGGCAAGTCGCCAGTAGAACTCGACATCTTCACCCATAAAAATAGCCTGGTCGTAACCTCCGAGTTCTTCAAAGACGAATTTGCGGCAAAACTGCGCCGCGCCTTGTTTCATATTGAAAACCGCTCCCCAGAACTTCCAGCCCGAGAGATAAAATTTCATCCACGTTCGCTCGAAATCTTCATATTCAACAGCCACCGCCCCGCCGAAGCATTTTTCATCTTCCATCACGGCGGTAATCTTTTGGAGAAGCGGCTCCGGAACAAGCGTGTCTGCATCAATGAAAATCAAAACTTCGCCGGCCGAGTTTTCCGCTCCGGCGTTCCTAACTCTGGAAATGTTACGTTCCGTTTCCAGAAGAACCTTTGCTCCGAAGGCTTCCGCAACTTGTTTCGTTCCGTCCTGACTGTCATTGTCAACAACGATAATTTCAGAGGGACAGGCGGCGATAGATAAAGCCTGACCGATTCGCTCAAGCGTTTCCGGCAGGCATTGTTCTTCATTGTAGGCAGGAATGATGACAGAAACTTTCACCATAGCGAATTTTGGCGTTGGCAAATCGAAAGCACCGCACGCACGTCCGGTGGCCCTTAGTCAGCGGCCGACAGGCACGGTCACGACCACTAGACGGTTGCGGTTCGCGCACGCGGCGAGGAGTTCCCCTCGGCGATCACCGTTCAGGTCGGCAATAGCCAAGCCGACGGGCCGCTCACAGGTACGTATCTTCCGCGCGGTCAGACTTCGCCCCGTGAGTACCGTCACCTCGTCACCGTCCCAGGGGCCGACTGCCACGTCGGCCACGCCGTCGCCGTCGAGGTCGCCCGTTGCCACCTCGGTGGCGCCCCGGACCGGAAAGGGCGAGCCTGGGGCCGGAGAGAAGCCGTCACGCCCTGCCAGCCAGACGCCGACGGCATCTGAATGAACAACGATGAGGTCGGCTCGCCGGTCGCCGTTCACGTCCTCACCGACCACCATCCACGGTTGGCTGGGGAGCCGGATGTTCCACGCGGCCAACGCCAGGCTCCGGCCTGCGCGATGCACAACGCGCACCGTGGAGTCGCCGTGACCCGGCACGAGCACGTCCGGGTGCTCGTCGCCAGCCACGTCGGCTGCTCCGAGGCGGCTGTACGGCATCGTGCCCACTGACACGGCAACTATCTCGCCGAACCCGCGCCGACCGCCCCGAAGTACGCGGACCTCCTTTGTGTCGGCGCTCTCCACAGCCACGTCCAACCAGCCGTCGCCGTCGAAGTCGGCGGTCGCGAGGCCGTGCACGTGAGGCCGCGCGCCCGTCTCGAACGGGGAGCCAGGGGCCGCGGTGAAGCGTGCGTGCCCGTCATTGAGGAGGACGGTCACGCGCGAGGTCTCGTGGTTGGCAAAGGCGAGATCGACATCGCCGTCCCGGTCGAGGTCTGCCGCGTCCACGTCCGACGGCTCCCGGCCGGCGGGAAACGGCGAGCCGACGGCCGGGCGCAGCCGCCCGCCCCCGAGAAGGATCGTCACGGTGCCGTCGGCGGAGTTCGCCACCGCCACGTCGAGGGCCCCGTCGCGATTTAGGTCGGCGGCCGCGACTGACTGCGGCCGGGTGCCGACATCATAGCTGGCCGAAGCCTGGGAAGTCAGAAGCGGGTCGGGCGGCTGGCAAGTCCACTGGCCGAGTACCGCTGAAAGAATGATGGTGATTCTCACCGGCCTAGTCATAGGTTGGTCCCCTCGTAAGGGGCAGGCGCGGGAACGATATGCCTGTGCGGGTGGGCTGTCAACGGCGGGGTTACAGGGGGCGGGGGTTTGCGACCCCAGCTTATACACGTCCAAAGTCGGGCCTCTCGCCGCTAGACTTAGCCGTAGCGCAGTTGAACGCGCGGCGGGTGAGATACTGTGTTGGTTGTCAAGCAGATTTTCCCCACTCCGGGTCGAAGGGCTTACCTGTCTTGAGCACCCCATAGGCTAAGTGGATGAGCTTGCGCATCGCCGCCCCGATGACCG
>JALZHT010000103.1 GCA_030860645.1 Acidobacteriota bacterium | reverse complement strand
CGCCGGGGGCTTCATCTCACCCACGGGCTTTAGAGCCGGATGCCGGGCGCAGCCTCACCGGCGCCTCAGTTGCGGCTGAGAGCTTGTCGCTTCAAAGCCGCGTGAGTCAACATACAATGCCGGGCGTCGGGCGAAGGATAACTCGACGCTCACGAGCAGAGACGAATTACAATTCAGCTTACGGCCATATTAGTCTGGATTACACAATCTTATATGTTGACATACCGATGTAATAAATGACATCGCGCCCCGCTAGCGCGATATTCGCCTCACCCCGCCGGACATACTCGACCAGCGCAGCCGACAGAGCCAGAGCGGCCGCTACGAGGCGAGCCAGGCGGCAAATTGGAGCCAGGTCTTTGAGCCGGCGAGGGCGATCCGCAGCGGCTGTGATGCTATCAGGAGCAGGACGCAGGCGGCGAAGGCTTTATTCAGCTTGCGGTGCTTCGCCGTGTGCCAGCCGAGGCAGACGAGCGCGAGGAGGTCGGGGACGCCGTACGCCCAGAGGATCACAAACTGCGCGGGCACCACGGGTATCCGCGCGACGGCCGCCGGCAGGAAGTTGATCGCCGTCATTAACATCAGGCTCTTATGTTCGGCCGGGCGCTTGCGGTAATAGATCGCCCCGCCGAAGAAGACCACGAACACAAGCATGTCAGCCACGGGGATCAGGAAGAACCCGTGCGGATTCATTCCGGGGGGCGCCGACGCACGGACGAGGTGCGCGTCATACGCCGCCGCGAGTCCGACGACGACGACAAGCGCCGCCAGGGCGATGCCCGCCGTCCCCATAGTCACGTGCAGCTTAACGTTCTTCGAACGGATCAGGGCGATCTGCGCCGTGAAGTAAACGACCCACAGCGTCATCACCACGCCGTGGGCGTGCACGAGGGCGTTGGCGACCGGCCTGACATCAAAAAACGCGCTGAAATAATAAGATTTGAAGTACCCGACCAGGACGAGGAGCGGGAAAAGGATCGCTGCGGTCAGAAATAAGCCCCGGTCTGACGGACGCCGTAATGAGGTTGCATTGATTGCCATCATCTCCCTCCCGGCTTAAAACGCGAAAAATCGAGGGAAATAGTGTCAGCCCAAAGCAACAATAAACGTGCGGCCGGGACCTTAAAAAGGAACCCAGGGACGAAGGGGCGGGTTGCCGCCCCCTTCACGGGGACTGCCCTCATCAACATATAACCTGATCTATTTCCGCCCTTCGTTTCTGGCGCGGGCCTGGGAGCAGGGATTGAGGGCAGGCGCGCTATTGGCGTGGGAACGGGGACGACTCATCTCTTGAAGTCAGCATATGGAGAACGGCTGGCGGGGTATGTGACGGGCTTGCACCGTATATCTTGAGACGGCCGTCGGGTGCATGCCGCTGTCAGGTCGCGCCTTCCGCTGACTTCGCGCCCCGCGCGACCGCCTTCCTTAATAACAGCGCGGCGAGGAGCGGGGGCGTAAATAGCCCGGACTCCACGGCGAGGGCCTTCATGATCCCCGACGGCGGGAGCTTGGACGGCACCTCGGAAAGGCCCCACCAACCGAGCATCATCCTCTCCGCAGAAAAAGGCCACAGCAGTTCTACCCCACCCCCTTCCTTCGAGGTCACGTAATCCAGGACTCCGTGCGAGGCGAACGCCAGGCCGTAGGCGAGAGCCTCTTTAAGTCGCCGCCTGCCCAGGAGCAGGGCGGAGAGCAGACCAACGAGGAGGGCAAATACGACTGAATGCGTGAGGCCGCGGTGCCATGACCTGGAATGGAGCGCAAAAACTAGCAGGAAGTCGAGGTCTGCCGCGTTCGCGAGGAGAGCGCCAAAAAGGAGGGGGACGGAGTAGCGGCGCCGCGTCGGCTGAGGGTGTAAGGCGGCGACGATGCTCGCGCCTAATAACCCGTGTGCAACAGGCAGAGGCATATGGGCACGTTACACATTGCAATCTAACGCCCGGTGTCACCCGCCGGCATCCGACCCGTGCACGGACAAGGTAACGATAAGGAGATCGCTGATACGCGGTCGGGCGCGTGCCGTTGCCAGGCAGCGCGGGGCCACTAATTACGTAGCATTTCGTTCAAGCCTTCAATGGCCGCCTTCAGTTCAACAAGCCTCTTCGGGTGGAATGCTTTCCCTCCGGACGCAGCCGCCATCTTGTCTAACGTCCTTGCCCCCTTCCTGTAGTCCGCATCGTCCACCCTCTCCAGGGAGCCGATATGAGTGCCTGCTTGAAAATATCTCAACGTACACCGACCAGCCCCTGCACCGATTGAATCAACTTCTCCGAATCATACCCGACGCCGTCTTTGAAGACGATCTCCACCTTCTCGATGTCGCTGATATCCGCCGCCGGGTTTCCCTTGACGACCATCAAGTCGGCCTGCTTGCCGGCGGCGATTGAACCAATCCGCGCGTCTTCACCAAGAAACTTCGCGCCGTTGAGGCTGGCAATCTTTATCGCTTCCAACGGCGTGAAGCCCGCTTCGACCAGAAGCTCGACTTCGCGCAAATCACCGAAGCCGGCAACAATGCCGCCGTTGCCCGTCGGGTCGAGTCCGGCGATGAGCAACCCTCCTGCTTGAACAAACGCCCGCTCAAAATCCATCGCCTTGCGCAACAGCGCGACGAAATTCGACTCAGACGAGACGCGTGCCCGCGCTTGCAGGTAGCGCACGCGTGCGTCCGCCGACATCACGTTCAGCACCCGCGGATTCAGCAGCGCGCTCGCGGCACCGATACCGCTCTGGGCCAACGGCGCGCCGGCGGCTTCAAACACCGGGAGTGTTGAGGTGATCGCCACATTCTTCGCCACCAGCGTGCGGATCGTTTCCCGTGCGGCGGGGCTGTTCAGGTCCAGTTGCCGCAAACTCGCGCCGACGGCGCCGCCCGGCGGGCACTGGTCCGCTTTCTTGTCCGGGACGAATTCGGAATCGGCGAACAGCCCGTGCTCCAGGTTGTCGATCCCGATCTCCGCGGCTTCGCGGTAACCGACCGAGCAGAGGTGGCCCGTGACTTTCAACCCGCGCTTGTGCGCCTCTTCGACGACGGCGCGCAATTCGGCGCGCGTAATATTCATATACGCCTTGAATGAAGTCGCGCCCGCGTCAGCCCAGTAGTTCACCATGCGCCGCGCGTCATCTGGTCCGGTGAGCTGATGCATGACGGGCGTGAACGCGCCGGAGCCTTCAAGGTACGGCGCTGTGACGTGCATCTTCGGGCCAATCATCCGGCCCGAGTCAATGAGCCGCTTGATCTCCAGATCGGTGTAAGGTGCGACGCTGCCCGTGGTGCGGATGGTGGTGACGCCGAGTGCGAGATAAAGGCGCGGGAAGCTGCCGCCCATGTTCGAGTACATCGGCGGCGACCCACCCATGGGGAAGAACAGGTGATTGTGCATCCCGACGAGGCCGGGAAGGACTGTGTAGCCCGTGAGGTCGAGCACCTGCGCGCCCGCGGGAGCTTTCGCCGTGGCGCTCGCCCCGACCGACCGGAGCTTGCCGCCGCTGATGACAATCGTCTGATCCTCACGCGGCGCGGCACCTGTCCCGTCAATCACCCGCACGTGTGTCAGCACCACCGTCGGCGCTTCGATGCGAATGAACTGCTGGCGCTCAGGCGCTTGCGCGAAGGAAGTGATGGCGAAGCAGAAAAGAAGAATAGGGAGTTTGATATTCATGACATTGCTGTCCTTTACGGAGTAACTCGACGGGTTCCTGTATTCACATTTCTTATACAATGAGATTGAAGGCGAGAGGCCGGCGGGGAATCTTCATCGTCAACCCTTTTACTGAACATAGAAGGCGGTCTGCTGGGAGGTGGTTTTCTGCGCCGCGCGGTCTTCAACCGTCACCTGTAGGGTGTAGCGTCCCGCCTGCAACGCTCCGAGGTTGATGTCTGCGGTGAAGGGGACGCGCGCCGGGTCGGCCTGTGTGCCGTCTGCTACTTTTTTGAAAGGCGTGGAGATCACTGCCTGACCGTCTCTGTAAACCTGCACTTGCGCCGCCAGATCGGTCGAGGCGCCGGCGCGCTGCGCGGCGTTATAGATGAAGGTTATAAATCTGAGGTGCGAGCCGTGCGCGAATTTCTTGTCCACGCTCCACTGGATTCGTCCGGCCTCTAGGCTCTTGTCGGCCACGCTCTCAAGCCCCACGATTAAACTGCTCAACGAAAGCTGGCGCGTCGAAAGGTCTGGAATCACGATCCACTGCATGGCGCTCCCCAGCATGCCGCTGCGGTCGTCGCGCGCCGCCACGCGCACCTGATAGATGCCCGGCTTCAACGGGGAAGGATGGTTGTAGATGATGGTTGATGCGTTGCGCGCGCCGTCGTTCGGGGAAGGCGGATTAACTTTTAATCGTGTGCTGAAGTTCGCGGCGGGCTTGCCCTGATCGTTGAGGACTACGCCTGCGACGGTCAACTGCGCAGGCTCTCTGTCTTGCGCGCCGTAGGAAAGAGTTTCCGTGGACGCTTGAACCGAGCTCGTCAGGACGGTGCCGCTCGTAGGCGTGTCCAGGTAGATCAAAGAGAGTTGTAAAGGGATGGCTTGTCTCGGATAGGAATCGGTGAGAGCCCGGCGCAAATCTGCGTCCGGCTTCTTCTCTTGCTTCGCCGTGCCCTTGTCTTCCTTAGACGTGCGCCCGTCTGCGGCAGAGGCGAGCGCGCTGTTACTGACAAAGGCGCGCGCCGAACGCACCGCCAGCTCGGGACGCCCGATGACGCTTACCTCTATCCTCCTGAGTTTCTCGTGCTTCTCACCGTCCGCTTCCGGCCGCCACGCAATCAGGTAGTAGCGAGAGGTCTCCGCCAACGCGTCGTTGATGAATTGGTCGAAGTAGTTCTGATTTCGCAGAGCGCGCCCGCCCGTATCTGCCGCAAGGGCATTCAAGGCATCCTGGGACGCGGCGATTTCGCGGAGGTTGGCGCTTTCCAGTCTGCCGTCGGTATCAAACGGCACGCTGCCCGCCGCATCAAGCGCGCCCGAAATAAGACCGCGCGCGTCAATCGTATAGATCACTACGCCGGCGCGGCGCGCCTCGTCGGTAATACGTCCCAGCTTGTCGCCTGCGGTAGGGCCGCGCGGCCCCGTGTCGGCTAAGAAGCCGTCTGAGATAAAGAAGGCCAGCTTGCTGCCCGGCATCCTCTCGGCGGAACGAAGCAGGGTTTCGAGCGAATAGTACGTGCCGGAAGTGACCGTACCGGCCTGGAGGAGAATCTGCCGCGCGCGGTTTACAACCTCCACTTCGCAGTGCCGGCGCGCGGCGCTACGCTCCTGTCTGCTGACACCCTTAGGTGCCCACTTCAGGCAATCCTGGACGTAGAACTCGAAGACGTTGGAATCATCCCTGCGCTCTATGGTGAGGGCCATGTATTCGGTCATCGGACTGCCGGGGTTGCCCCCGTAGTCCGACACCACATACGGGACGTGGCTGATGCGCCCGACCGCCGCGCGCAGCACATCCTTGTTATCCGTGAACTGCTGAAGGAAACCTATCCGACCACTGGCGGAGGCGATGGCAACCAGATCGTTCTGACCCATCTTGTTGTTAATAAAATCAAGAAGTATTTTGCGCGCGCGGCCCACGCTGTCGAGAGAGAGGTGGCGGTCGTCAAGGAAAAAGACGATGGTGCGCTGCCGGAATGCGGGCGCGCGCGGCGGGCCTTCGGCCGCCGCCGGTTCGTTTTTCCCCGCCGCGCGCGCCAGCCGGTCTCTCTGGCTTCCGGCCACAATGTTTTCGAAAAAGGAGATGGAAACGGGGCGACCGTCAACGCGCAGCTCAAAGTCCTCTTTCTTCAGCCCATCAACGAAGCGGCCCTGTTTATCAAAGACGGTGACGCCCGTCTGCACAAGCTCTGTGTTGATTCTCAAGACATCATCCGTTGATTGAGATTCGCCTGCGTCTTGCTGGCCGAGCGCAGCCTGACTAAAGACGTAAAGGACTAGCGTCACCGCACCAAGAATCGTGCCGAGTTTATTCTGTGGTCGCATATTTTTACTCGTTTCGAGATGACCGGGCCGGAGCGCCGTCGCCGCGCGTCGTTCGTTAAGACCTACTCGGGTAATCTAGCAACTCGGCAGACTTTCTGACAATCAAATCTGCCGGAAATGCGAAAGCACAGTACACAAAAGGAAGAGAGCCGGCAGAAGTTCTAAGCCCTCTATGTCTCAAGCTGTATCACAGCCAGCGTCGGGAGACTTCGCCTGATCCCGAGTTAAGGGTCGCTCATCTCCCCGGTTCACCCGGACGCCTCTCTCCTGTATTGTATCCTGTGCCGGTCAGCCGCGCCCAATTACGCGTCCCGTGGGCCATGTCCGATAGCCGTAGGGAGAGGGAACTCGCCATCCGGGACGCCTTCTGCCGCCGGCAACGCGGAGTACGCGTCCACGTTGCGCGGCTGCTTCGGCGTGGACCTGGCCGAGGCCGCCGTGTAGCTCTCACCATAACGCCGGACGGCCGCGCGCATGCTGGCGGGCGAGACAGACAGACGAACAGGAGGGAGGGGGCTTCAGTGCTCGTTCACATTATCGCGGATTACGGCCCGGGCGACCTAGCCTTCGCGGAGGTCGTGCAGCGGATTAAATTCTTCCTGCCGGACGCCGAGCCGGTGCTGACGCCCGTCCCGGCCTTCTCCACGCTGGCCGCCGGCTTCTGCGTCGCGCAACTGGGCCTGAACGAGGCGCCCGCCGGCACGCTCGTCTACCACAACGTCGCGCCGCGCCAGGACGCGGAGGGGGCGCGCCGCGACAACGAGGGCGAGCGGCTCGCCTTCGCCCGCCTGCCGACGGGCGTGCGCGTCGTCGGGGTCAACGCCGGGGAGGCGTTCTCCTTCGTGCGCGACGCGGCCGATGAACTGCGCTGGGCCTCGGTGCCGGCCGAGGGGTCACAGTTCCGCTCGCGCGACCTGTTCCCGCAGGCGGCCGCGGCCATCGCCCTGGGCCAACCCGAAGCCCTCGCGGGGGCGATAGACGCGGGCAGCATCCCCGACATCCCGGCCAACCGCGTGGCTTACGTGGACGGTTACGGCAACCTCAAGACGACCATCAGGCTCGCGCCGGGTGGCGCTCGGCCGGGAGGCGAGGTGCGCGTGCGCATCGGCGAGTCCGAACAGGTGGCGATACAGAGCGACGGCACGTTCGCGGTCGAACACGGGCGGATGTCGTTCGCGCCGGGGAGCAGCGGCTGGAGAGACGAGCGCGGTGGGGAGACGCGGTGGGTGGAACTCTTCCTGCGCGGCGGCAACGCCTGGGAGGCGTTCGGCCGCCCCGAGGTCGGTGCCGAGATCGAAGTGTCCGCCTTAAGCTGAACGGGGGGCGCATGCCCGAGCGCGCTGAAGAGTTCACCGTCGGCGTCGAAGAGGAGTACCAGATCGTCCACGCGGGGACGCGCGAGCTGCGGCCTCGGGCCGCGACCGTCCTGCCGGAGGCCCGCAGTAAGGCCGGCGACAACGTGCAGCCGGAGCTGTACCTGTCCCAGATTGAGATCGGCACGCCCGTCTGCCGCACGCTCGCGGACGTGCGCGCCGAGATCGTGCGCCTGCGGCGCGAGGTGATCCGCGCGGCCGAGCGGGACGGGAGCCGCATCGCCGCCGCCGGCACGCACCCGTTCTCGCACTGGGAGGACCAGCAGCTCACGCCGAAGGCGCGCTACCTCGGCATCGCACAGGACTACCAGCAGCTCGCGCGCGAGCAACTCATCTTCGGCTGCCACGTCCACGTCGGCATCCTCGACCGCGAGGCCGCCATCCAGGTGATGAACCGCACGCGCCCGTGGCTCCCCGTGATGCTCGCGCTGGCCGCCAACTCGCCCTTCTGGCTCGGGGCCGACACGGGCTACGCGAGCTTCCGCACTGAGATCTGGCGGCGCTGGCCGATGGCCGGCACCCCGCACGTCTTCGCGTCGCGCGCCGAATACGACGCCCTCGTCGAGGCGCTCGTCGCCGCCGGCGGGATCACCGACGCGACGAAAATCTACTGGGACGTGCGGCCCTCGGCCCGCTTCGAGACGCTGGAGTTCCGCGTCACGGACGTGTGCATGACGGTCGGCGAGGCGGTGATGGTCGCGGGGCTGGCGCGCGCGCTGGCGCGAACCTGCTACGGGCAGGCGGTGCGCGACGAGCCGGTCAGCCACGCCCGGCCCGAACTCCTGCGCGCGGCCAAGTGGCGCGCCGCGCGCTACGGCCTCGACGCGGAGTTAATCGAAGCGGGGGCCGGCGTCCTCGTGCCGGCGCGCGAGGCGGTCGAGAAGTTCCTCGCCCTCCTGCGCCCGTCGCTCGAAGAGCACGGGGAGTGGGCGGAGGTCTCGGCGCTCGCGCGCGAGACGGTGGGGCGCGGCACGGGCGCGGCGCGCCAGCGGGCCGCGTACGAACGGGGCGGGAGCTTAGAAGACGTGGTTGACCTGATCGTCGCGCAGACCGCCGAGGGCGTAGCGTGACCAGATGGCTGCGCATCGAGTGCCCGCCATGTTAACCACCCTCTGAACGGCGACCCGCGCTGCGCCTAGCCTATAGCGGCCGTCCTTTAAAACCAATCGCGGGGAGAAATAATTTTAATGAGAAGTTCAGCGCCGATTCGCCACCGCCCGCGGCGCGACGCACGCCGCGCCGCGCCGCGACTCTGCGCGGT
>JALZHT010000721.1 GCA_030860645.1 Acidobacteriota bacterium | reverse complement strand
ACGACGGGCGGAACGCCGCCGGCCGTCTAGCCCTTCACCCAGGTGATCTCCACGACGGGGCTGTGCGCGTCCTTGAGCGTGCGGAGTTGGAGGGCGAAGCCGTTCTTGAGCCTCCAGACTTTACTGAGGGCGAACTCGTCGTCGCGCTCCTCCTGCGCCGCCCCGTGGCGCTCGGTCAGTTTCTTCAGCCACGCCTCGAACAAATCCGCGCGCTTGTCGAAGGCGTAGACCCCGATGGCGAGTTGGCTGAGGCCCGCGCCCTCCCTGAAGAAGACCGCGCCGCGCCCCCTCATGCCGTTGATGGTGGCGTCCCACGCCAGCTCCCGCTCCGAGTTTTTGAACCCGACGGGCTTGGCCCCGGTCTTCTCGATGGCCTGCTTCGTCTCCTGAAAACTCGCCCCCCACTTGAGGTCGGGGAAGTCGCGGACGAAGTCGGACGGGCGAACCATCTCCGCCTCGCCGGCCGCCGGTTTCGCCGGGCCGCCCGCGCCGGGCGTCTGGGCGGCCGCGTCGAAAGAAAAGCAGAGCAGGAACAGAAGAAAGCCGGCGAGCTTTCGGTTGATCGTCATACAAGTCACTCCCCTGAATTATTAATAGCCGCCTCAAGTCTCTTGACGCTGCCCGTCAACAAGCCCGACTGATTCCGCCGCGGCTTTAAATCGTAGCGCGCCGGGACTGTGCGAGGTGAAGGGCCGCCCCCAGCCCCGACCCCAGGCACAGCCCGTACACGCCGCCCCACAGAAGCATCCCCGCGGCCCCGCCGACGTAATCGTTGAGCGCCGAGCCGAGGAAGTAGCCCGTCGAGTTGGCGACGAACAGCACGGCCGCCAGCTTCGGCGCGGAGCGCGCGACGCCGAACCCGGCCGCCAGGACGAGGCCCATCAGGAGCGAGCCTGCGATTGAGCCGACCCACTCGCCCGCCGCGCCGCGCAGCACGAAATACGCGCCCACCCACCCAACTGCATACGCGAAAAAAGCCAGGCCGAAGAGCAGAAAAAATTTCGGCGGCCGCCAACGCCCGCCGGCCAGCGGGCCGAGGGCCGCGCCGCCCAGCAGGATGAACAAGACCGTCCACGCGAGATAAGCGCCGAACAGGCCGAGCCGCGCGTACATCCACCTCTCGGCGAAAGCGACCGTGGCGAACACGCACAGACTCGCCAGCCCGAAACCTAGCGCGCCCAAGACGAGCGAGCGCCCGAGCGGCGGGACGGCGTCGGGCCTGTGAACGTCGGCCGGGTCGGGACGATGCGTCATCAGAGTCTACTTCCTCCTCGTCGCCGTCACGCCGTCCGCTCGGCGAGGGCCTGCTCGATGCGCCGGTCGGGGATGAGCCACATGATCGCGACGGCGACGTACAGCCCGCAGGCCAGCCACGGGCGTACGAAGGCAAGCGGGATCGCCGCGGCGTAACACGCCACCGACACCCGGCCCTTGAAGTCGCGGCCCAGCGCGTGCGCCAGTTCGGAGTCGCCGCCGTGGTGCGAGACGAGGGCGCGGGCCAGGATGAAGTAGGCGCACGCCGCGAGGAGCAGCACCGCGCCGTAGAGCGCGACCGGCAGGGCGGCGAAGTTGTTCTCGCCCATCCAGCCGGTGACGAAGGGGATGAGCGACAGCCAGAACAGCAGGTGAAGGTTGGCCCACAGGATGCGGCCGTTGACGCGCCGCACCGCCTGGAACAGGTGGTGGTGGTTGTTCCAGTAGATGCCCAGGAAGACGAAACTGAGCAGGTAGCTGAGGAACACCGGGACGAGCGGGGCCAGCGTGGACAGGCCCGTCCCGTGCGGCACCTTCAATTCCAGCACCATGATCGTGATGATGATGGCGAGCACGCCGTCGCTGAACGCTTCGAGTCGTCCCTTACCCATGCCTCATCTCCGGCGAGGGCGTCCGCGACGCCGCGGGCGGCCAGGCGGGGGCGGGGCGGCCCTGCCACACCCAGGCGATGTAGTCCGTCAGGGGAGGCTCGACGCCGAGCTGGCGCAGGCGTGCGTTGAGCTGCCCGCGGTGGTAAGTGGTGTGGAGGGCGACCTGGAGCGCGGTCTCGCCGAGGCTCGTCGTCTCCGGCGGGCGGCCCAGCCGCCGCTCCACCATCGAGGCCCACGGCACCGGCATCGGCCCGGCCAGCCCCTCGTCGCTCAGAGTCCCGAGGTGGGCGCGCGCCTCTTCGTAGTAGGTGCGGCCCCACCCCAGGAGCGACGCCGCGTCGTCGAACTTCGGGTACGGCGCGTCGCGCGGCTCGCCGCGCCACACGCGCAGGAACGCGCGCTGCACCATGTGCAGGTGGTAGAGGTATTCCCGCAGCTTCGCGTCCGCCCGCCCTTCCTCCGAGGCGAGCACCGAACCCCACACGGCCGCGTCGGCCCACTCCATGTGCCGGTAGAGGTCTGTGAGAGCGTTGACGTTCATCGAGACATTCCTCCCCGCGGATTGATTCCCGGCGCGCCTCACCACGGCAGGCTGTTGAGGCTCACCGGGCCTGCGGGCCAGTCGCGGCCGTCGCAGGGCAGCACCATCACGTTGAGCGTCGAGACGACGGGGCCGGACTCCTGTTCGACCTCGACCGGCTCGTTGACGAGTTGCCAGCCGAGCCGTTCGTAGAAGGGGACGAGGGCGTCGCGGCAGAAGAGGAGCCCGAACTCGACGCCCCACTCGTGGCGCATGAACTCGGCGGCGTGGCGCATGCCGCGTTGCGCGTGCC
>JALZHT010000720.1 GCA_030860645.1 Acidobacteriota bacterium | reverse complement strand
CACGACGCCGCCGGCGCGTCCGGCGACGCCCGCTAACACGAACGTCCCGGCCGGGCCGCCGCTCTCGAAGAACGAGGTCGTGACGATGCTCCAGGGCGGCATCCCCGCGGCGCGCGTCGAGCAGTTCGTCGAGGCGCGCGGCGTCAGCTTCCAGGTCACGCCCGAGGTCGCCCGCGAGATTACGGCCGCCGGCGGCACCCGCTCGCTCGTCGGCGCGATCACCGAGAAGTCGGTCGCCGGCACGAGTGGCCCCGCCGACTCCGGCTCCTACGCCCCCCCCGGCGACGGCGATGACGACGACGAAGACGCCGGCGCGGCCGGCCCGAGCTACGACGGCCTCATTGACCAGGCGCAGTCCTCTTTCCTCGCGCAGGACTACAACAACGCCGGCACCTACCTGAAGCAGGCGATTGAGCTGGACCCGACGCGCCCCATCGGCTTCCAGCTCCTCGGCTCGTGGGCGATGGTGGCGGGCGACTTCGCGACCGCCGACAAGGCCATGCGCGCCGCCATCGACCGCGGCGGCTCGGCCAGCTTCCGCGTCGCGCACGACCACGACGGCAGCTTCGGCCAGTACTGCGAAGGCTCCTTCTTCGTCTCCAAGTCCGGCGTCAGCTTCGTCGCCAACGACGGCCGCGACACCTTCGAGGCCGAGGACTCGAACATCAAAGAGGTCAAGACGAACCGCCTCGTCGGGGCCAACCTCGGCGCGTTCCACGTCAAGCCCGTCCAGCGCATCAACGGCCGCGACAACTTCAACTTCGCCCCGCTCAGCACCAACAAGGCCGAGGCGGAGCTGCTGATCAGGCTCGTGCAGGCTTACTAAACGGGTGCCGGTCAGGCCGTAAATCGTAAATCGTGAATCGTGAATCGTGAAGAAGCAGTTTCTGCCTCCGATTCACGATTCACGATTCACGATTTACGGCCTTTCACCCCTGACACCTTTCGAAGCGATGATGGCTCATTTCAAGCACACCCCGACACTCATCCTCCTCGTCACCTTAATCACGTTCATCGCGCCTCCGGGCGCGGCCGCGCAGAAAACCCAGGAGGCCGAGCGGCACGCGCAGCGCGGCGCGCAGGAGTTGCAGCGGAAGCAGTGGCGGCGCGCCGTCGAGCACTACCGCCGGGCCGTCTCCGCCGACCCGCGCCACGTCGAGGCCAACTACGGCCTCGGCGTCGCCTACATGAACCTGAAGCAGTGGACGGACGCGCTCGGGGCCTTCTCGAACGTCATCGAGGTGAGGCCGAACGCGCGCCTCAAGGACGCCTACGTCGGCTCCGGCCTCATCTTCTTCGAGACGCAAAAGTTCAAGGAGGCCGTTGACGTCTTCACCTTCGCGCAGCAGCTCGGGGAGCTGCCGCCGAACGTCTACTACCTCTTCGGCAAGGCGCAGCTCCAGCAGGGCCGCCCGCGCGAGGCGCTGGCCGCCCTGCGCCGCGCCACGCCCGAGCCGCAGTACGCGCCAGACCTCTACTTCACCCTCGGCTTCCTCCACCTCCAGCAGAACGAGAACAAGGAGGCCGTCGCGGCGCTCGAACAGGCCGTCAGGCTCAACCCGCAGCACGCGCCGTCGCTCGTGCTGCTCGGCAACGCCTACGTCACGCAGGAGCGGAACGAGGAGGCGGAGCGGCTGCTGCGCCAGGCGCTCTCGGCCGACCCGAACCAGTTCTTCGCCCATTACGGGCTGGGCTACGCGCTGCTGAACCTGAGCCGCGCCGAGGAGGCGGTCGGCTCGTTCACGGCCGCGCTCCGGCTCCAGCCGCAGTCGCCGGAGGCGCTCGTCGGCCTCGCCACCGCGCAGGCCCGCCACCCGCTCAACCGCTTCCGCGAGGCGCAGACCGCGCTGGAGCAGGCGACGCGCCTCAAGCCGGACGCGGCCGAGCCGCTCCTCGGCCTGTGCGTCGTCTACTACTCGCAGGGGCAGTACCCGGCGCTGCTCTCTGCCGCCCAGCAGGCCGCGCGGCTCGCGCCGCAGAACGCCAACGCGCACACGATGCTGGCCGCCTCCTACGCCACCATCGGGCAGATGCGCGAGGCCGTCGCTTCGGCGCAGCAGGCGCTCCGGCTGGAGCCAGAGAACTACTGGCCGCACCACGTCCTCGGCTTCATCCACGTCCGCGAGGATCGCCCGCAGGAGGCGCTCACCGAAGCGCGCCGGGCCGCCTCCCTGCGGCCCAACTACCCCGAGACGCACAACCTCCTCGCCTACGTCCTCAACCAACTGAACCAGCATCAGGAGGCTCTGACGGCCGCGCAGCGCGCGCTCCAACTCAGGCGCGAGCCGGCCGACGAGGGCTGGGCGCGCTACAACCTCGCCACGGCCTACGACCGGCTGGGGCGGCGCGGGGAGGCGGCGGCCGGCTTCCGCCAGGCGCTGGCGGCCTACAACCAGGTCGGCCGCACGCTCGACCCCGACGACCTCTACCTGATGGGCAACGCCTACCTGCGACTGGAGCAGGACGAGCAGGCTATCGCCGCCTTCCGCCAGGCCATCCGCGTCCGCCCCAACTTCCCGCAGTCGCGCTACAACCTCGGCGTCGCCTACTTCGCCGCCGGCAACCGTAAGGGCGCGATGGACGAATACAACGCCCTCAAGCGCCTCGACCCCGAGCGCGCCGCGCGGCTCCTCAGAGTCATCAACGGCAGGAAATAACGGCGGAAGCCCGGCCGCGAGGGCGGGCGTCTTTAACATTGAGC
>JALZHT010000719.1 GCA_030860645.1 Acidobacteriota bacterium | reverse complement strand
CTCGCGCTCCGCGAGCAGCCGCACCAACCGCTCGCCCAGCTCCTTCACGCTGCGCTGCTCGACTTGCAGCCTGGCCTGCCTGAGCGCCTTCTCGAAGCGCGCGTCGTCGAACGGCTTTAAAAGGTAGTCGAGCGCGTGGACTTCGAACGCCTTGAGCGCGAACTGGTCGAAGGCGGTGACGAAGATGACGACGGGCATGCGCTCGGCCCCGACGCGCTCGATCACGCCGAAGCCGTTCAGCTCGGGCATCTGGATGTCGAGGAAGACGATGTCGGGGGCGCGCTCGCGGATGAGCCGGACGGCCTCCGCGCCGCTGCCGGCCTCGCCGACCAGCTCGACCCCGGCGTCGGCTTCGAGCAGCACGCGCAGGTTCTGGCGCGCGAGCGGCTCGTCGTCCACGACGAGCACCCTGACCCTCGTCGGCGGGCTACCCAAGCTCGCCCTCCTCGGCCCGGCGGAAGGGGATCGCCACGACGGCCTCGACGCCGCCGCCCTCGCGGTTGCGCACGCTGAAGCGGTGGCGCGCGCCGTAGAGCTGCGCGAGGCGGGCGCGCGTGTTCGTCAGCCCGATGCCGCCCTCGGTCAACACCTGCCGCCCGTCCTTCAAGCCCGGCCCGTCGTCGTAGACCGTCACCCACAGCAGGCCGTCCTCGCGCTCGGCCGCGACGCCGACCGTCCCCGAAGCGGCCCGCGCCGCGACGCCGTGGCGGACGGCGTTCTCGACGAGCGGCTGGAGGATGAGGTTGGGCACCATCGCGTCGAGCGTGTCGGGCGCGACGCGCATCTCGACGCGGAGGCGGTCGGGGAAGCGCATCTGCTGGATGTCGAGGTAGAGTTCGAGGAAGTCCAGCTCCTCGCGCAGAGGAACCTCCTGCTTGCCCGCGCTGTCGAGCGTGTGGCGCAAGAGGTCGCTCAGGCCGGCGAGCATGGTGACGGCTTCCTTGTTTTTGTGATCGCGCACGAGGCCGGCGACGCCGTTCAAGGTGTTGAAGAGGAAGTGCGGGTGGAGCTGCATCTTCAGGGCCTGCAACTGCGCCTGCGCGAGCTGCGCTTCGAGCTGCGCGGCGCGGCGCTCGCGCTCGCGGAAGCGCTCGTAGTAGCCGGCGGCGTGGCCGACGCCGAGGATGATGCCGTAGATGAGCAGGTCGATGTGGAGCTGGCTCCGCAGCCGACCGACGTAGAGCTGCGCGAAGGTGCGCTCGACGGTCATCACGTCAAACGGCCTGATCTGCACGGTGACGAAGGTGAAGAAGGCGAGGTGCAGCGCCGAGAGGAGGACGCAGGCCGCGAGGTGGACGGGCAGCGCGCGCCACCACGACGCGCGCTCGAAGGGGACGCGGTCTTTGAGCCACAGGATCGGCGGCGTGAGGAGGCCCCAGAAGCACCAGCCGAGCCACTGCCACGCCAGCATCCGCCAGAAGGAATGATCCATCCCCTCGGCGCGCGACCCGAGGTAAATCTGGCTCGCGGACAGAAAACCGAACAGGCCCCACAGCCCCAAGAGCGCGGCCAGCACGGCCCCGCGCCCGCGGCCCCCGCCCGGATGTGTGTCGCTTGACGAGAGTGTTTGCATCATTAAATGGGCTGCGCGTGAAGACTGTAGGGGCGGGGCTTGTCCCTGCCCGCCCAAGAATCATTAAACCTCAACGACGAGTGAACCGAGCATCGGCGGGCAGGGACAAGCCCCGCCCCTACAGTCTTCACGCGCCTTCATTCTTTAATGACGAGTTTCGGTACGAGCGTCATGCCGCAGACGGGGCAGTCGCCGGGCCGGTCGAAGGCGAACGCGTCGCAGTCGAGCGCGCAGGGGCGGCACATGTAGCCGTCCTGCACGAGGCGGCGGCGGTCAAGGCCCGCGGGCGGCGCGTCCTGGTTGGCGATCTGCCACGCGTTGGCGAAGGCGAGGCGGACGACGCGCGCCATGTGCTCGTAGGAGACGGTGTGCGCCTCGTCCGCCGGCCGGTGGTAGTGCTCGGTCAGGCCCGTCGAGAAGTAGATGAAGGGGACGAAGTGCTTCTCGAAGTTGTACTGGTCGGAGGCGAAGTAGGGCACGTCGTCGAGGCGCAGCTTCGTCCCCGTCAGCTCGTTGAGGCGGCGGTTGGCCTCGGTCAGCTCGCGCGACAGTTGCGGCGAGCCGACGACGTAGATGTAGTCGCGGCTCTTGGCCGGGTGGTTGGGGTCGAAGCCGGCGACGCCGTCCATGTTGATGTTGGCGACGGTGCGCGCCAGCGGCACGGCCGGCTCGGCGTCCGTGTAGTGCGCCGAGCCGAGCAGTCCCTTCTCCTCGCCGGAGAAGTTGGCGAAGAGGAGCGAGCGGCGCGGCCCGTGCCCTGCACGCTTGGCGCGCATGAAGACCTCGGCGAGCGCGAGCGCGGCCACCGTCCCCGAGGCGTCGTCGGCCGCGCCGTTGAAAATCTGGTCGCCCTCGCGCTGCGGGTCGAGGCCGAGGTGGTCGTAGTGCGAGGAGACGACGACGACCTCGTCTTTCAGCTTCGGGTCGGAGCCTTCGACGAGGGCGAGCACGTTCTCCGTCTCGACGGGGTCGGAGGCGCGCGCCGACGAGTTCACCGTCACGCCCGGCACCTCGAAGACCGAAGGCTTCACGGCGCGGTTGATGTCGCGGGTGACGGCCTCGACCGTCCGCCCGGCGGGCGCGAGGATTTGGTCGGCGAGCTTCGTCGAGATGAAATAGGTCGGCGGGA
>JALZHT010000102.1 GCA_030860645.1 Acidobacteriota bacterium | reverse complement strand
CTTCTGGTTGGCCGCGCGGTGTCGGCCGGAGGCCCCGGCCGATCCTCTGGGGGCGCGGCCAACCTGACCTCGGAAGCCACGACGACATCCTGCGGCTCGTCCTCGGGCGGACTCGCAGGCGGATTGCCCGGCGGGGCGGCCGGCGGGGCGGCCGGCGGTTCCACGGGCGTCGTCACCGGCGAGGCGGGCGAATCCACGCTCGTCCCGCTCGGCGGGGCCGGCGCCGGCGGCTTGGCGGTGATGTTGGTAGTCGAGTCCGCCCCGAGTTCGGCGAGCGGCGCGTCTTCGAAGGTGTGCTGCGGGTGTGTGACTGTCAGCGTGTACGGGCCTTTGGGCAGGCAGTCGAAGACGTACGACCCGTCCACGCCCGTCGTCGCGGTTTTCACGATGGCCCCCGCCGACTTCAAATCCACCCGGGCGTCCTTCACCGCACTCCCGGCGTTGTCCTTCACCGTCCCGCCGAGCCTGAAACGGGGCTGCACTTTAATCACGAGGTCATTGCTGCTCCCGGTGAGCGTCGTCTTCGAGGTGGCTTTAACCCCGCAGGCCGTCGTGACGGTTATGACGTAGTCGCCGGGGAACAGCCTCTGGAAGGTGAAGATGCCGTTGCTGTCGGTCGTCACGCTGTCCGTCGAGGCCGCGTTCTTAATCTCCACGGTGGCGTTCGCCACGAGCTTGCCCGTGCCGTCCTCTTCCACCCTCCCGACGAGTGTGTTGACCGGCAGTTGATCCCCCGGCCTGGCGACGACCACGTCCACCTTGATCGGCTCCAGGCAGACGCGGCTGATCCGCTCCTCATATTCGCCGTTCCTCCACGGCTCCTTGGGGAGGAAAATGATGCGCGAGATGTCCTGCTTGAAAGGGATGGTCTCGGACGGCCGCATCGCCTCTTTGGTGATGCTCTCGCGGTGCAACTCCTTCTTGCTCGGCAGGTGCTCTTTGAAGCTGGGGATGAGCAGGCTGTTGAAGTTTTGGACGATGGCCCGCGCGTCGCTCGTGCCGGTCGGCTCGATGAAGGAGAGGAAGTAGCTGGCGAGCGAGGAGGTGCCGGTCGCGACCGTCGCCAGTACCGTCCGCCACTCTTTAGAGTCCCGCTGGTCAACCGACCGCAACATCTGGTCGAAGGTGTAAGGGCTGCGGAAGTCGGGCTCCTGCGGGCACAGCGGGTCGGGGTTCTCGCGCGCGTCGCCGCCCCGGCGCCGCGGCCGCCTGTAGTTGCTCAATTTATTCCAAGCCAGCCCGTCCCTCAAACTGGCGCTCGACAGTTGGGCCAACACTTTCGGGTGCCACTCCCTCCGGCCCCTGTCCACGTTCTTATCCGGCCCGACGTACCTGACCTCGTAGTTGACGGGGACTCTGATCGAGTCGCTGTAGACGACGATGGAGTCGCCTAACAGGCGGCCGTCGCGCAGTTCGTGGAGGTTGTTGAAGAGTTGGAGCTTGGTGATGTGGTATTTGCTGTTCGTGACGTTCCCGAACAGGTCGGCGGCCGTCCTGTCGTCAACGTTGTCGAGCTGGGAGCGCACGGTCTTGAAAATCGGCTCGGGCGTGGGCCCCACTTCCGGGTCGTCGGCCACGAAGTCGGAGACCGCGTCCTGCTTGAGCGCGGCGAAGAGCTGGGTGGCCGGGCTGAACTTGACCTCCTCTTTGGAGGGGGTGACGGTGAAGTTCCTGCCCGTCGGGAGGTTGTCGAACGTGAAAGTGCCCGTGCCGTCGGTCTTCTTAACGATGGTGTTCTGGGAGCCGCTCTCGGTGAGGGTGACGATCACGTCCTTCACCTTTTCGGCGTCCCCGACGATGCGCCCGCTGACCGTGTGCGTCTGCGTGCCGGAGGTGTCCCTCTTCAGTTCGACGTAGCCCTTCCGGTGGATCCGGCCGGCGCTCGCGGTCAGCAATAACCTGTTGGGCCGCGAGGCGGCGGCCGCCGCCGGCCCTTCGGGCTTGCCGAAGATGAGAATTTGGTTGTTCGACTTCGTCGCCCACTCGACGTAGTTGCTGGCGTCGAAATCCTCCAGAGTCCACCTGACGCGCGCCCTCACCTCGTTGCCCGCGCTGTCTCTGGGGACGGCCGTGACCTTCACCAGGCCGCCGGGCTGCACGACCCCATTCGGGGGGTCGTAGACGAGGGCGATGGCGGCGACGCTGGCGGCCGGCTCGCCGACGACTTGAAGCTCGTACCTGAGAAGCGTCCGCGGCCTCCTCCCTTTAGTCCGCACCAGCAGTTGCACCTTCCCCGGGGAAGGTTGGAGCGCGACGAGGCTCGTCCCCGCGACGGCGACGACGGACGGGTCTGAGCTCACCAGGTTCACTTTGGACAGGTCTAGCTGTTTGCCGGTCGCGGGCTCGACCAGCATGATCTGCACGCGCTGCCCCACCCTTAAGACATTCGCCTCCCCGATTCTTAAAGTCGCCCTCGCGTCCTGGGCGTTCGCGCGCCGAGGCGCGGCGACGAACTGTGCCAGGAGCAGGCAGGTTGCCGTCAGGACTGCGACCCTGCGGCGGGCGGGGCGCAGGTGCGCGGTGGGTGTGTTCTTCATAGCGGAGTTCTCCCTTCATAGCGTCGTGTCCGTTTATAATGACGCCGAGCGCCAATCCATTTCACCGACAGGGATTCACGGGGCGGTTGGCGGTACAACCCGGCTCTGCCCGCGCTGCCAGAGCCGCTGACCCGCCCCGCCAGGGCCGCCCTTCTTGCCTTGCCAGTTGTGGGGCCGTGGGATAACTTCCTAGCCGGCCAGCAACTCGCCCCCGAGGAGACTACCGATGTCAGTCAAACACGCCGCCCTCAACGTGGTTAACTCTGCGCTCAGGCCGCTCGACCTGAGGATCGCCCGCAGCTCGCAGCTCGACAGGCTGTGCGGCAGGCAGACGACCGCCCCGTCCTTCAACGAGAGTCTGCTGCCGGAGGGCGCGCCCGAGTACCTGCGCCCCGACAACCCCCGGCTCGTCGAGTTGCAAAGAAGGTACAAGGCGCTCGGCCACCCGGCGGCGGCCAGCTCGCAGTGGAGCGACGCCTTCGTCAGCACCGACATCGACCTCCGATACTTCCGCGGTGATAACGCCTACGTCTACCAGTTCCGCGGCAGCAACACCGAACTCCATTTCATCCTCACCGCCTACTACACCAAGACGATTGACGCCCTCGGGCTGCTCGACCGGCTCTCCGAGGACGACCTGTTCGGCGTCTACCTCTTCGACTTCAATAACGGGCGGAAGGCGAGCCGGGATTTGCTCGACTCGGTCAACGAGATTTACTTTCTGGAGCGCGCGCTGGGTATCTCGCGCCGCCCGGGCCTGAGCCTCCTCGACATCGGGGCCGGCTACGGGCGGCTGGCGCACCGCGCGACGCGGGCGCTGCCCGAGCTCGGGAGGGTGTTCTGCGCAGACGCCGTCGCCGCCTCGACGTTCGTCTCCGAGTACTACCTCCGCTTCCGCGGGGCCGACGACCGTGCGGAAGTCGTCCCGCTCGACGAGTTGGAGGGGCGGCTCGCGGGGCAGCGCGTCGACCTCGCCGTCAACATCCACAGCTTTTCGGAAATCCCGCGCTCCGCGATTGAGTGGTGGATCAATTTCATCAGGAGGCTGGAGGTTCGACACTTCATGGTCGTGCCGAACCCTTACGAACACGGCGGCAGCAGGCTGGAGAGCTTGGAGGCGGACGGCAGCCGCACCGACTACCTGCCGGTGCTCGCCGCCGCCGGGTACAGGCGGGTCACTGCGGAGCCCAAGTACCTCGACCGCGAAGTGCAGAAGTACGGCGTCTCGCCGACCACCTACCACCTGTTCGAGCTGACCGGCCGCGCGTGAAGCGGTTCCGCGCTTCCGGCGTCGCCAACTTCAACACCCGCTGAAGCTCTGCCTTCAACCCGAACCTCGAAACTTTTCAGACGGCGAGCATCATCACCGTCAGCCCGGCCTGCGCGCGGGCGGTTCACTGTCATCATTTTACATCCGTTTTTCGCCCGCGCGGTATACTCGCCCCGAATGTTCGCGCCGCGGGTCAAATTAATTCCGACGGAGGAAAGTCCATCGTGAAGTCTTTAATCACCGTACTGCTGTTCGTCGCCGCGTCAGGTTTCGCGCGCGCGCAGACTCGCCCGCCGGTCGATCTGGAGAAAGAAAAAGCGGAGTTGCTGCGCCTGCACAAGGCCGACCGCGAGGCACATTTCAAAACGGACGCCGGCCTGCTCCAGGAGGCTTCACCCGAGGAGTTCATCGCGGTCAGCGGCGGCAAAATCCACCGGGTCAAGAAGGCGGACGAGCGGAAGCAGTTCGAGGAATATTTCAAGGGCGCGAAGTATTACGAGTGGGACGACGTCGAGGAGCCGATTGTCAGCGTCTCGCAGGACGGGAGCATGGCCTGGATGATTACGCGCGTCAGGGTGCGGCGGACGCAGAAGGACGCGGCCGGCGCGGAGAAAGAGGAGAAGTTCGTCTACGCGGGGATTATGACCTACGAGAAGCGGGCCGGGAAGTGGGTGCGTGTGGCGAACGTCTCCACGTTCGAGCCGCCGGGCTGAGCCGGCCGCCGCGGCGCGACCGCACCCGCGCCCGGCCCGCGGGTCTTGACAGCCCCGTCCCGCTCGGCGTATAAGCGCGGTTGACAAAAGACGTGGTGAGTTAAGGCGACTTGCGGCCACGTAAAACAACCCGCTAAACAGCTCGGCGCTTCTGGCGTCGCCAACTTCAACACCCGCTGAAGTCCCGCGTTGTTTGGCGCGGGATTTTTGTATTTTTGATTTTGGATTTTTGATTGGCGATTTTGTTTTCACTCATCGTTGGCGAAAGGTTTCAATCGCCAATCAAAAATCCCAAATCGCAAATTCCATGATGGACAACTTCCGAGACCTGATCGAGAGCGACCACATCGCCGTCTTCGACGGGGCGGTCGGGACGATGCTGTACGCGAAGGGCGTCTACATCAACCGCTCCTACGACGAGCTGAACCTGACGAACCCCGAACTCGTCCGCGACGTGCACGCCGAGTACGTGCGGGCCGGGGCCGAGATCGTCGAGACGAACACCTTCGGCGCGACCGCGCACAAGCTCGGGCAGTACGGCCTCGAAGGCCGCCTGCGCGAGATCAACCGCGAGGCCGCGCGCCTCGCCCGCGAGGCCGCCGCCGGGCGCGCCTACGTCGCCGGGGCCATCGGCCCGCTCGGGCTGCGCATCGAGCCTTACGGGCCGACCTCCTTCGACGAGGCCAAAGAGCTGTTCAAGGAGCAGACCGCGGCGCTGCTCGAAGGCGGCGTCGACCTGTTCGTCCTCGAAACCTTCTCCGACCTCGCCGAGATGCGGCAGGCGCTGCGCGCCGTGCAGGAGTTGTGCGACCTGCCCGTCGTCGCGCAGATGACCATCTCGCTCGACGGCAACACCTCCTTCGGCACGACGCCCGAGGTCTTCACCTCGCGGCTCGACGAGTGGGGCGCGGACGTGATCGGGCTGAACTGCGGCGTCGGCCCGGCCATCGTGCTGTCGGCCGTCGAGCGGATGCGCGCCGCGACGCGCAAGAAGCTCTCGGCGCAGCCCAACGCGGGGCTGCCGCGCGACGTGCAGGGCCGCCAGTTCTACATGTGCTCGCCCGAGTACATGGCGAAGTACGCCAAGCGGCTCATCCAGGCCGGCGTCAAGTTCATCGGCGGCTGCTGCGGCACGACGCCCGCGCACGTCAAGCTCATCTCCGACGCCGTGCGCGCCGTCAGCCCGCGCATCTTCCGCCCGACGGGGCCGCTCCAGTTCCACGCCAGCGGCCCGCTCCAAGCGCCCGCGCAGGTCGAGGAGCGCAGAGCGCCCGAGGTGGCCGTCGTCCCGCTCGCCGAGCGCTCGAACTGGGCGCGCCGGATCGCGCAAGGGCGTTTCGTCACCACCGTCGAGGTGCTGCCGCCGAAGGGCTGCGAGCCGGGGAAGACTTTGGAGAGCATCCGGCTTTTGAAAGAGGCCGGCGTCAACGCCGTCAACATCCCGGACGGCCCCCGCGCGCAGTCGCGCATGAGCGCGCTCGCCACGGCCGCCCTCGTCGAGCGCGAGATCGGGCTGGAGACCGTGCTCCACTACTGCTGCCGCGACCGCAACCTGCTCGGCATGATGAGCGACATCCTCGGCGCGGCGGGGTTGGGCCTGCGCAACCTCCTGCTCATCACGGGCGACCCGCCCAAGATGGGGCCGTACCCGGACGCGACGGCCGTCTTCGACATCGACTCCATCGGGCTGACGAACATGGTCAACAAGCTCAACCACGGGCTTGACCTCGGCAACAACCCCATCGGCGCGCCGACCTCGTTCTGCATCGGCGTCGGCGTCAACCCCGGCGCGATCAATATGGACGAGGAGCTGCGCCGCTTCGAGTGGAAGGTCGAGGCCGGGGCGGAGTTCGCCATCACGCAGCCGGTCTTCGACGTGGAGCAGTTGCGCGAGTTCCTCAAGCGCATCGAGCACGTCCACATCCCGGTCGTCGCCGGCATCTGGCCGCTTGTCTCCTACCGCAACGCCGAGTTCCTGCACAACGAGGTGCCGGGCGTGCGCGTCACGCCCTCGATCATGGAGCGGATGCGCGCGGCTTCCGAGCGCGGCAAGGAGGCGGCGCGCGACGAGGGCCTGAAGATCGCGCGCGAGTCCCTGCTCGAAGTGCGCGACCTCATCCAGGGCGTGCAGGTCTCCGCCCCCTTCAACAACGTCCGCTACGCCCTCGAAGTCTTCGCCGCGCTCCCCGAATTCTCGAAGCCGGACGAGGCGGCGCTGACGGCCTGACGGGTTTTTGATTTTGGATTGTGGATTTGCGACGTAGTTGTCAGTCGTCAGTGTCCGGCCAATGCAAAAACCGATGGCCGAGGGCCGGTGCGGGAGGCCCCTGATAATTGGCGACTAACAACTCCCCGTAAAGTTTCTCTTGCTTAATCCCCGCCAAGCTGTAGAATGGCGCGCGTCGAAGGCCACCCACCTCCCCGCCTCGCACAACATCGAAACGACTCGTCAATCGCCCGCCCGCCTACCCTGCGATTGCTGACCTCTCACTCTTCCCGTCCCACCGGATCGGAGCGGAGTCGTGCCCGCAAGCGCGAGACGGACGGCGGTCGCCTTCATCCTTCTCATCTCACTCAGCCTGTCCTTCATCAACGCCCGCCCGGAGGCCGGCGGCGTGCGCCGCGTGTCGCAGACGCCGCGCGGGCGCGTGAGCCTCAACCCGGCGCTGAGCGGCGACGGCCGGCGGCTCGCCTTCGAGTCGAACGCAGACCTCGCCGGGACGGGCGCGCCCCAATCCTTCCGCGTCTTCGCCGCCGGATTGTCGAATCCCGTCTCGCTAAAAGAGCTGGCCCGCGCGCGCGGCCCCGCGCCCGCCTTGTCGCAGGACGGCGCGAGCGTCGTCTTCGCGGCCGCCTCCGACGTGCTCGGCACGAACCGCGACGGCAACTCGGAACTCTTCTTCCGAGACGGGACGGGCCTCACGCAACTGACCGACACGCTCCCCGACGACCCGGCGCGCCGCGCCGCGCAAGGCTCTTTCCGCCCCTCCATTTCCGACGACGGCCGGCTCGTCGCCTTCGACTCCGACCGCGACCACGCCGGCGCGAACCCCGACCGCAGCCGCGAAATCTTCCTCTACGACGTGGGGGCGCGGAACTTCACGCAGCTCACCGACGACGGCGACGGCGTCAGGCACTTCGACGCGAAGATCAGCGGCGACGGCTCGCGCGTCGCGTTCGTCCGCGAGCGCGACCGCGAAGACGGGACGGCGGCGAGAGAGGTTGTGATTTACGAGAGGGCGGCGGGCGGGTTAACGGTCGCGGTTAAAGACGCCGACAAGCTCGCGCTCGCCCCCGGCCGCTCGGTCAGCGACGACGGCCTGCGCGTCGTCTACTCCGCCGAGACCTCCGAGGACGCCGGCCAGGTCTTTCTCTTTGACGGGCGCAACGGCGGCCGCGTCCGCCAACTCACGCGCCTGCGCTCGCGCCGTTCGGACGTTCCCCTCCACCCGACCCTCAGCGGCGACGGCCGCCGCGTCGCCTTCGCCACGCGGCGCAACGTCACGGGCGATAACCGGGACGCGAGCGTCGAGCTGTACGTCTACGACATCCCGACCGACACCTTCTTTCAAATTACAAACGCGCCCGCCGCCGCGACGGGCGAAGTCGTCGCCTCCCTGAACGACGAGGGAACCGTCGTCGCCTTCAGCTTCCCGCGCGCCCTCGCCGAAGCGGACGCGCCCGAGGACTTCATTAACGACCCGGAAATCTTCGCCGCCTCCGTCGCCCCGCGCGCCGAGTTCCGCACCGGCCTCGAATTCTTCAACGGCGCGGCCCTCGACCGGTCGCCCCTCCCTCCGAACACCGCCGCGCCCGACTCCATCGTCGTCGCCACGGGCGCCGACCTCTCACTCGAAACTGTCGAGGCCGTGCGCCGCGCCGACGCCTCGTTCCCGACCGAACTGGGGAACGTCACGCTGCGCGTCGGCGGCCGGCCCGCGCCGCTCTTCTACGTCTCGCCGACGCAGATCAATTTTCACCTCCCCGCCGACACGCCGCTCGGCGCGGCCGAGGTCGCGGTCGTCAACCACGACGGCCTGGAGACGCGCGGCACTATCAACGTCGTCCGCGCCGCGCCCGGCGTCTTCGCGGCGGGCGGCCGCGGCG
>JALZHT010000718.1 GCA_030860645.1 Acidobacteriota bacterium | reverse complement strand
TTTCAACACAGAGGCACAGTGAAAACATTTCTGCTTTAACTGTGCCGCTGTGCCTGCGTGTTGAAAATGCGCCCCGGCTGGCTCAACCGCTGTCCGCTCTAGCCGCGCGCGAAGCGGCTCTGCTTCCACCATTCGAGCGTGAGCCGCAGGCCCTCCTCCAATTGGACTTGAGGCTCGTAGCCCAGCAGCTCGCGGGCGCGCGTGATGTCGGCGAGGCTGTGGAGCACGTCGCCGAGGCGTGGCTCGCGGTGCTCGGCCCCGACTTCCCCCCGCCCCGTTATCTTCTTCAGCACGTCGAGCAGTTGGTTGAGTGAGGTCTGCTTGCCGTTGGCGACGTTGATGACCTGGCCGACGCCCGCGGCCGCGTCGGCGGCGCGCAGGTTCGCGTCCACCACGTTGGCGACGTAGGTGAAGTCCCGGGTCTGCTCGCCGTCGCCGTAGATGACGGGGCGCTCGCCCTTCATCAGCGCCGCGATGAAGCGCGAGATGACGCCCGAGTAGGTCGAGCTGGGGTCCTGGCGCGGGCCGAAGATGTTGAAGTAGCGGAGGCAGACCGTCTCGAAGTTGTAGGTGCGCGTCCAGACCTGACAGTAGTATTCGCCGACGAGCTTGGCGGCGGCGTAGGGACTTAAGGGCTGCGGGGCCATGTCCTCGGTCTTCGGGAGCGTGGGCTGGTCGCCGTAGGCCGAGGACGACGCCGCGTAGACGAGGCGGCGCACGCCGGCCGCGCGCGCCGCCGCGAGCAGCGCGAACGTGCCCTCGGCGCACGCCCGGTGCGTCTCCTCCGGGTTCTCGACCGAGCGCGGCACCGAGGGGATGGCCGCCTCGTGGAAGACCAGCTCGACGCCCGCGACCGCGCGCCGCAGCGCCTCCGGGTCGTTCAGACTCCCGCGCACGAACTCGACCCGCCCGCCGATCTCCTCGACGTTCTCGGCGTGCCCCGTCGAGAGGTCGTCAATGACGCGCACCCGCGCCCCGCCCCGCGCGAGGGTCTCCGTGATGTGTGAGCCGATGAAACCCGCGCCGCCCGTGACGAGTACGATTCCGGAAAGAGGCATAAGAGAAGTGCTGACTTAAAAGCCGTGAATCGTCCATCGTGAATCGTGAATCGTAGAAGGCAGGCTTTTTCGATTGACGATTGACGATTCACGACTCACGGCTTTTACGCTATCTGCCGACGCCGACGTAGTCGAAGCCGAGGTCGCGCATGGCCGCCGGCTCGTAGATGTTGCGGAGGTCGGCGATCTTGGGCGCGCGCATCAGACTTTTGACCCGCTCCATGTTGAGCGCGCGGAACTGGTTCCACTCGGTGACGAAGACGAGCGCGTCGGCCCCCTGGACGGCCGCGTACTCGTCCTCGGCGTACTCGACCTCGGCGGGCAGCACCCCGCGCGCCTGCGGGACGGCGACGGGGTCGTAGGCCCTCACGCGCGCCCCGCGCTCGACGAGCGCGCGGACGATGTCGATGGCCGGGGCCTCGCGCATGTCGTCGGTCTCGGGCTTGAAGGAGAGGCCGAGCACGGCCACGGTCTTGCCGCTCAGGTCGCCGACCAGCCTCTCGATCTTCGGGATCATCCGCCCGCGCTGGCGGCGGTTGACTTCGACGACCGACTCGACGATGAGCGCGTCGGCCCCGTACTCGCGGGCGACCGACAAAAGCGCCGAGGTGTCTTTCGGGAAGCACGAGCCGCCGAAGCCGGGGCCGGGGTGCAGGAACTTCCGGCCGATGCGGTTGTCCATCCCGATGGCGCGCGCCACGTCGTGCACGTCGCAGCCGATGCGGTCGCAGAGGTTGGCGATCTCGTTGATGAAGGAAATCTTGGTCGCGAGGAAGGCGTTGGCCGCGTACTTCGTCAGCTCGGCGGCTTCCAAAGAGGTGAAGACGATGGGCGTCTCGATCAGGTAGAGCGGGCGGTAGAGGTCGCGCATGATGGCGGCCGCCGCCTCGTCGCGCGTCCCGATGACGACGCGGTCGGGCCGCATGAAATCGTCGAGGGCCGCGCCCTCGCGCAGGAACTCGGGGTTCGAGACGACGCCGAAGTTGTGCGCCGCCGTCTGGTGCTCCTTGATGAGGCGGCGCAGGTGCTCGCCCGTGCCGACGGGCACCGTCGACTTCGTGACGATCACCTTGTAGCCGTTCATGTGGCGCGCGATTGAGCGGGCCGCCTCCTCGATGAAGCGGAGGTCGGCCGAGCCGTCCTCCTTGGGCGGCGTGCCGACGGCGAGGAAGATGACGAGCGCCTGCTCGACGGCCGAGCGGATGTCGGTGGTGAAGTGCAGGCGGCCGGCCTGCGTGTTCTTGGCGACGAGCTGGTCGAGGCCCGGCTCGTAGATCGGGACGCGCCCGTCGGAGAGCTGGCGGATCTTCTCCGAATCCACGTCGACGCAGGTGACGTTAACGCCGAACTCGGCGAAACAGGCCCCCGTCACAAGCCCGACGTAGCCCGTGCCGATGACTGCGATGTGCATCTTCCCTTAGAATGACCTTTCCGGCGGTGGGATAGGCGGCCGCGGCCGCGACGGCCAGATTATGGCAGACAAAAGCTTGCGGGTCACGCGGAGCAGGGACGCGCGTGACCCGCAAAGGGTTGGTCTGAGCTGTGCGGCCGACGCCGGGGGTTAGCGGCTCGGGCTGATGACGATGGGGCCGTCGCCGAAGTTGAATTCGTCGTCGTCGCTGGCGGCGAGGATGGCCGCCGCCACGGCGC
>JALZHT010000717.1 GCA_030860645.1 Acidobacteriota bacterium | reverse complement strand
CTTCGGCGCCGTCCGAGAGGGCGCGCTCGACCGACTCCCTGGCGCCCTCTTCGCAGAGGAAGGCGATGCAGCCGCCGCCGCCCGCGCCGCAGACCTTCGCCGCCGCGGCGCCGCTCGCCAGGGCGCGCTCGACCAGCGCCTCCATGTGCGGCGTCGTGATGTTGGGCGCGAGCCGCTTGCGGTTCGGGTAGGCGGCGCGCATCAGCTCGCCCACCGCGCGCCAGTCGCCGGCCCCGAACGCCACCTTCATGCTCTGCGCCGTGTCGCGGATCGACTCGAAGAGTTGGAAGAGGACGGGGTCGCCGTCGATGTGGTTCTTGAACATCTCCCAGTTGTTGATGCCCGACAGGCGCGGCTCGCCCGTGTAGCAGATGACCACGCGCCGCCCCAGCTCTTCCGCGTCGACGCTCAGGGCCTCGCGGCGGATGCCCTCGGCGCTGAAGTGGATCGAGTTCGCCCCGCCGTAGAACGCGCCGTAGTAGTCCTGGAAGCCGGCCGGCACGCGGATCACGGTCGTCTCGACGTTGGCCGCGATGACGATGAACTTCTTCTCCGGGTAGCGGTCGCCGACGACGCGGTTCAGCGCGCCGATGCAGGCGATGGCGAGCGCGCTGGAGCCTCCGAGGCCCGCGCCGGCCGGGGCCAGGCTCTCGGCGACGAGGTGGAAGCCGGTCTCGGGCTTGAAGAAGTGGACGAGCTTCGAGATCAACTCCAGCCGCTCCTCGCGCGCGAGGTCTTCGATCTCGGCGAGCCGCGTCTCGAAGGCGACCTTCCGGTCGCGCGACTCCAGGATCACCTGGTCGTCGTCGCGCGTCTCGATGCGGCAGCGCGCGTAAAGGTCAATGGCGAAGTTGACGGTCGTCGCGCCGGGGTGGAAGAGGTAGAGGGGCCAGATGTCAATGGTGCCGCCGGCCAGGTCGACGCGCGTCGGTGCGATGGCTTCGATAATCATAATGAAAACCGTAAATCGTGAATCGTCAATCGTGGTCGAGCGTCGAGAAGCCTGAGAGATTATCGCCCGGGCCGCCGAGAGTGCAACCCCTTCGATTCACGATTGACGATTCACGATTTACGGTTCAGTCTCCTTCCGCCTTACTCTTCTGCTTCGGCGGCTCCTTGTGGCGCGCGAGCGGGTGGGGGAGGATGTCCTGTATCTCCTCCTTGATCTCGTGCAGCTTCTCCTCGGCGGCCTGCTCGATCTTGTGGATCGTCTCGGGGTCGGCCTCCTCGACCTTCTTCGACAGCCAGTAGCGCTCGGCCAGGTAGAAGCCCAGGACGCCGAGGGCGACGACGACGAGGAGGAAGATGCCGAGGTGCTCGAAGTCGCCGATCAGGTTGTAGATGGCGCTGTGGAAGACGTAGCCGGTGGTCGTCAGGGAGAGCACCCAGACGAAGCAGCTCGCGAACGAGAGCAGCAGGAAGCGCACGTAGCGCATCTTCGCCACGCCGTAGAAGGCGCACGCGCCCCAGCGCAGCCCGTAGGTGTACTTCGAGACGAAGATCGAGAGCAGCCCGAACTTCTCCACCAGCCGCTCGATGCGCGGCCGGGCCACGCAGTAGAAGCGCCACTTGCGCACGCCCGAGCGCGCCCCGCGCCCCAAAAAGTAGGCCGCGTTATCGCTCGCCACCCCGCCCAGCGTGCCGACCACGAGCACCTGCACGAAGCTGTAGTCGCCGAACGCCTGCCCGTGCGCCAGCACCCCGGCCAGCAGCAACGTGATGTCGCCCTCCGCCATCGTCAGCACGAAGATGGCCGGCAGGCCGTAGCTGAACATCAACTGGTTGACGAACTGTAAATCCATAAAGGAAGTTTCGGGTTGCGGGTTTCGAGTTCCGAGTTAAAAGACAATTCGAGTTAAAAAACATCTTGTCTTTAACTCGAACCTCGAAACCCGCAACCCGAAACCGCCTACGGCTCGGCCGGAGGCTTGACGACGAGCACCGGGCACGGGGCGTGGCGGACGACCGACTCGGCCGTCGAGCCGAAGAGGATGCGGCCGAGGCCGGCGCGGCCGTGCGACGAGATGACGATCAGGTCCGCGCCGCGCTCGCGCGCCACGCGGACGATCTCGGAGGCCGCCTCGCCGCGCGCGATCACGTCCTCCACGTCGAGCCCCTCGAACTCCTCGCAGCGGGCGAAGCGCGGCAGCTCGCGCGCCGCCGAGTCCTCCAACTGCTCGCCCACGTCGGCCACCGGCAGCGGCTCGGCAATCGGCGTCCACCCGACCGCCGGCACCACCGGCTCGACCACGTGCAGGCACACGACGCGCGCGCCCACGAGGCGCGCCAGTTGCGCCGCGTACGGCACGGCGTGGCGCGCGCACTCGCTGAAGTCGGTCGGCAGGAGGATGGAGCGGATATCCATAAGTGCAGAGTGCAGAGCGATGAGTGCAGAACGCAGGAGTAATTCATCACCCATCACTCTGCGCTCTGCACTTCCGGCTTGTCATTCTACACGGAGAGTGTGTTGTTTGACAGCCCCCCGACCCTTTGTTACCATCGCGCCGAATCTCGCCCGACATCTTTTAAGTTACTGAGCCGCCTACACGGAACGCTTTTTGTGATGTCCGCCCCGCCGCCCACGAGCCAGCACTACATCGGCGTCGAACTCTCGGCCGCCGCCGCCCGCGCCGCGCTCGTCCGGGGCGACGGGCAGGTGGCGGAGCGCCGCGAGGAGGCGCTCGCGCCGAACGAGCTGGCCGCCCAGGTGG
>JALZHT010000716.1 GCA_030860645.1 Acidobacteriota bacterium | reverse complement strand
TACGAAGACTCGACCGCGGCGGAGCCTCTGCAAATCACGCCCGGCTCGGAGAGGGAGTTGGATGTCGTCCTCCGTCAGTCGCCGGCCGGCTCGGCGGGCGCGGCCGCCCTGCCCGCGCCCAGACAGACCGCGCCGGCCGAGGGGACGGTCTTCGAGCACTACCCGCGGACGACCGTGCTGGAGTGGGCGGCCGTGCCGGGGGCGGCCGGCTACGCGGTTGAGGTCGAATACTTCTACCCGTGCCCGGACGCGGACTGCCCGAAGGCCGCGCCGCACCAACTCAACGGCGACCCGCCGCAGTTCGGCCTCGAAGCGACGAGGTACGAGTTCAACTTCGTCGGGGCGACGCGCGGCCGCTGGCGCGTCTGGGCGGTCGACGCGAAGGGCCGCGCCGGGGCCAAGTCGCCGTGGTCGTCCTTCTCCTACAAACACTGAAACCCGCGCCGCCGGACAGACTATGTTTCTTCAGGCCAACACGACCAGCTTGTTCAGCGTGAACGACCTCCAGTTGATCGCGCCGGAGTTGATCCTCACGGTGTGCGCGTGCGTGGCGCTCGTGATGGAGGTGGTGCTGCCGTACCGGCAGGCGCGCGTCGTCGGGTACTTCGCCCTCGCCGGCCTCGCCCTCGCCGCCGTCTCGCTCGTCGTCCTGGGCTACCCGCAACTCTCTGCGCCGTTCGCGGCCGGGGGCGACCCCCCGGCGGCGGTGCTGACCGGCTTCTACGGCACGGTGCGCGTCGACGGCTTCGCCATCGTCTTCAAGCTCATCTTCCTGCTCGCGGCCGCGCTCACCGTCGCCGTCAGCCTGCGCTTCCTCGACGTGGAGGGCGAGCAGCGCGGCGAGTTCTACTCGCTCGTCCTCTTCGCCACCGTCGGGATGATGTTCCTCGCCTCGGGCTACGACCTCATCGTGCTCTACGTCAGCCTGGAGCTGATGGCGCTCACCTTCTACGTGCTCGTCGCCTACGCGAAGCGCGAGCGGCGCTCGAACGAGGCCGGGATGAAATACTTCCTGCTCGGCGCGTTCTCCTCGGGCGTGCTGCTCTACGGGATGTCGCTTCTGTTCGGAGTGGCCGGCTCGACCAACCTCGGCGAGATCGGGCCGAAGGTGGCGCAGGCGCTGGCCTCCGAACCCGGCGTCGTGGGCGGCGCGCCGCTCCGGCCGCTCATCGTCCTGGCGATGATCGCGCTCGCCGCCGGCCTCTTCTTCAAGATCGCCGCCGTGCCCTTCCACATGTGGGCGCCCGACGCCTACGAGGGCGCGCCGACGCCCGTCACGGCCTTCCTCTCGACGGGGTCGAAGGCGGCGAGCTTCGCGCTCCTCGCCCGCGTCTTCCTCGACGGCCTCGGGGCGATGCGCGTGGACTGGGCGCCGCTGCTCGGGCTGGTGGCGGCCGTCACGATCTTCGTCGGCAACTGGGCCGCCGTCACGCAGACGAACGCCAAGCGGCTCCTGGCCTACTCTTCGATCTCGAACGCGGGCTATCTGCTGCTCGGCGTCGTCGCGGCGAACGCGTGGGGCTACCAGGGCCTAGTCATCTACCTCGTCGTCTACACCTTCATGAACGTCGGCGCGTTCGGCGTCATCATCGCGCTCCGGCGGCGGGGCGTCATCGGCGACGAGGTGGACGACCTCTCGGGGCTGGGGCAGAAGGCCCCGGGGATGGCCCTGATGATGGCGATCTTCATGCTGAGCCTGGGCGGCCTGCCGGTGACGGGCGGCTTCATCGGCAAGTGGTTCCTCTTCAGCGGCGTGATCGAGCGCGGGGCGACCGAGGGGAAGAACTGGTACTACTGGCTGGCCGGGTGGGCGGCACTCAACACGGTCGTCTCCTTCTACTACTACGTGCGCTTCATCCGCGCCATGTACATCGGCGACCGCGAGGCGGACGCCCGCCCGCTCTCGCTCTCGCCCGCGCTCCGGACGGCGCTCGTCGTCTGCGCCGTCGCCGTCATCCTCATCGGCGTCTACCCGCACCCGGTCATCAAGATGGCCGAGGCGCTCGTCTCCACGCTCGGCGCGGGCGGGGCCGTCGCGCTGAGGTGACGCCGCGTCTTAGAGAGGCTCAGCGATAGCGGGCCGGGCGGCGGGCGTCGCGCCTGAACTCGGCGAGCCAGAGCAGGAAGTAGGCGAGCGACGCGGCTCCGACGGTGGCGAGCGCGCCCGCCGACAGCACGCGCAGCGCCGCCTCCATCAGCCTCAACTGAAACTCCGCGGGCGGCATTCCCCAGTTCACCAACTCCATAAACTTTCCTGACCTCCTCCGCGCGTCCGCTCCGGCGGACTTGCGACAAAGATACGCGGCGCGCGGCGGCGGCGGATTTCGTCGGCCGTCCGCCCGCCGGTGCCGGCCGCCGTTTGCGCCGCGGAGCGCGGATGTTTAATGATGAAGCCCGCGCTGTTCGGGAGACGGAAATTTTCGCGGAGGCGGGATGGGCACAGAGCTGGAAGGGCGTGTGGCGCTCGTGACGGGCGCGACCTCGGGGATCGGGCGCGCGACGGCGCTCAGGTTCGCGGAGGCGGGCGCGCGCGTCGCCATCGTGGGCCGCAACGCGCAGGCGCTCAAGGAGGTGGCCGGCGAGATAGAGATGGCGGGCGGCGAGTCGCTCTCGATCCGCGCGGACGTGACGGTGCAGCCCATCGCGCGGCGCGTCGTCGCGCAGACGGTCGAGCGCTTCGGCGGCCTCGACGTGCTGGTCAACGCCGCGGGCCACCTC
>JALZHT010000101.1 GCA_030860645.1 Acidobacteriota bacterium | reverse complement strand
GTAGCGGGCCGCGCCCCACGTGACACCTTTCCAGAGAGAGGCAAAGCCCCAATGAGTGAACATTTCGACGCGGTTGTCATCGGCTCCGGCTTCGGCGGCGCCGTGATGTCTTACAGGCTGGCCGAGGCCGGCCTGCGGGTCTGCCTGCTGGAGCGCGGCAAGCCGTACCCGCCGAACTCGTTCCCGCGCGCGCCGGGACAGATGCGGCACAACTTCTGGGACCCGAGCAACGGGCTGTACGGGATGTTCAACGTCTGGTCGTTCAAAGGCTCCGGGGCGCTCGTCTCCAGCGGCCTCGGCGGCGGCTCGCTCATCTACGCCAACATCCTCATCCGCAAGGACGAGAACTGGTTCATCAACACGAAGCCGGGCAGCCGCTGCTACGAGCAGTGGCCGGTGCGGCGCGCCGACCTCGAAGAGCACTACGGCCGGGTCGAGCGGATGATGAACGCGCAGAAGTACCCGCTCGGCCACCCGCCCTACAACCAGACGGAGAAGACGCTCGCCATGCAGGAGGCGGCGCAGAAGCTCAACCCCGACGGCAAGCCGGGCCTCAAGTGGCTGCCGCTCAACCTCGCCGTCAGCTTCCGCACCAAGCCCGTCGCCCACCCCGACGACGACGACCCGTCGAACCGGCCGCTCGTCGGCGCGAAGATTGAGGAGGCGCACCCGAACTACCACACGGCCACGGACAAGTATCATCGCGAGTGGCAGCGCTCCACCTGCCGGCTCTGCGGCGAGTGCGACATCGGCTGCAACTTCGGCAGCAAGAACACGCTCGACTACAACTACATCAGCGAGGCGCACCGCCTCGGCGCGGACGTGCGGACGCTCTGCGAGGTGAAGCGGATCGCGCCGCGCCCGGGCGGCCGCGGCTACTCCGTCACCTACATCACGCACGACCTGCGCAACGAGGGGCAGCCGGTCAACACCGACGACATCCGCGTCTGCCCGAAGCACACGCTGACCTGCGACCGGCTCGTCCTGGCCGCCGGCACCTTCGCCACGCCCTACCTCCTCTTCAAGAGCGCCGACGCCTTCCCCAACCTCAGCAAGCAGCTCGGCACGCGCTTCAGCGTCAACGGCGACCTCCTCTCTTTCATCGTCAAGGCGACGATGAGGAAGGACGGCAAGGTCGTGCCGCGCGACCTCAACCCGAGCTTCGGGCCGGTCATCACCGGGGCCATCCGCTACGGCGACACGCTCGACGGCCACGGCGACGTGGGCCGCGGCTTCTACGTCGAGGACGGCGGCAACCCTTACCTGCTGAGCTGGCTCTCGGAGGTGTCGGGGGCCGCCGGCTACCTGGCTCGCCTCGTCGAATTCGTCAAACTCAATCTTAAGTTCCGGCTCGGGTTCAACCAGGACACCGACCTCGGCTCCGAGATCGCCGACCTCATCGGCGACGCCGTCGCGTCGCGCACCTCGCTGCCCGTGCTCACGATGGGGCGCGACTGCCCCGACGGCCGCCTCTACCTCGACGGCCGGTATCTGGAGTGCGACTGGGCCATCAAGACGGGGTCGCAGGAATACTACGACCGCGTCCGGCGCGAGGTCACCAGAATCGCCGAGGTGCTGGGCGCGAAGTACATGGACAACCCCGCCTTCAAGCTCAACTTCAAGCAGGTGCTCACCGCGCACCCGCTCGGCGGCGCGCCGATGGGGACGAGCGCCGAGGACGGCGTCGTCGACTCTTACGGCGAGGTCTTCAACTACCCCGGCCTCTACATCGCCGACGGGGCGATGCTGCCCGGCCCGGTCGGCCCGAACCCGTCGCTCACCATCGGCGCTCTCTCCGACCGCTTCGCCGATCACATTATTGACCAACACAAAGGAGTAACGAGATGAGTGCCAACGCAAACGGCGGCGGCAAGAAGCGCTCGCTGATCCTGGCCGGCGGCGGCGTCAAGGTCGCCTTCCAGGCCGGCGTCATGCAGGTCTGGCTCGACGAGGCCGGCCTCACCTTCGACCACGTCGACGCGGCCAGCGGCGGCGTCTTCAACCTGGCGATGATGTGCCAGGGGATGACGGGCCTCCAGATCGCCGACAACTGGCGCAACACCAACCCGCGCGCCGGCATCTCCTTCAACGGCTCGGAGCTGCCCAAGCTGCTCTACGCCGAGTCCATGTTCACGCTCGACAACTACCGCAAGCACGTCTTCCCCGGCTGGGGCATAGACTTCGACAAGCTCCGCGCCAGCCAGCTCAACGGCACCTTCAACGTCTTCAACTTCAGCCGCAAGGAGCTCCAGGTCATCGAGCCGAAGGACATGACCGAAGACCTCCTGGTCGCCTGCGTCTCGCTCCCGATGTGGTTCCAGCCCGTCCGCATCGACGGCGAGACCTACATAGACTCGGTCTACCTCTCGGACGCCAACATCGAGGAGGCCATCCGCCGCGGGGCCGACGAGCTGTGGATCATCTGGACGGTGAGCGACAAGGACGAGTGGCACCCCGGCTTCGTCGCCACCTACTTCCAGATCATCGAGACGAGCGCCGTCGGCCACTACCGCGCCATCCTCAAGCGCATCCGCGATAACAACGAGGCCATCGCCGCGGGCGCGCACGGCGAGTTCGGCCGCCACATCGAGATCATCGAGCTGAAGGCCGACGTCGCGCTCCACTACCTCATCAACTTCAGCCAAGACCGGCTCGCCGAGACCGTCAACCTCGGCGTCCAGCGCGCCCGCGAGTGGTGCCAGGAGCGCGGCATCCCGCTCCAGCCGCACGCCGGCGAGTTCCCCACCGAGGTTCACGAGGCGCACACCAAAGTCGCCTTCACCGAGGAGATGAAGGGCCACGTCACCTTCGGCGAGATGGACTACGACCGCGGCGCGCGCCAGGGCAAGAAGGACGGCACGTCCATCATGTTCCACCTGACCATCACGGTCGACGGCGTCAACCGCTTCGTCACCGACCCCGACCACGACACGACGGACGTGAAGGGCTACGTCGAGTGCGAGGCGCTCGGCGGCCGTCGCGAGGTCGAGCAGGCCCGCTTCAACCTCTTCGTCGACGACGAAGACCCGGCCCGCAAGCGGATGTTCTACCGCCTCTTCTTCCGCGACGACAAGGGGAACCCGCTCACCCTCAGCGGCTTCAAGGACATCAAGGACGACCCCGGCATGGATCTCTGGCACGACACGACGACGCTCTTCACGCGCATCCTCCAGGGGCACGTCTCGGAGGAGCAGGAAGAGGCCGCCCGGCAGGACCCGGCCGCCTACAGTGAGATCGTCGTCGCCTCCGGGATCATCATCATCCACTTCTTCGACTTCCTGAAACAGTTGACGACGTTCCGCGCCGAGGGGCCGACGCTCTCCGACCGGACTTCGGCGATGGCCCGCTTCGGCCGGCTCTTCATGGGCAAGCTCTGGGACGTGTACGCGCGCAACGTCCTGACCACCGGCCCGTTCTAGCCCGCGCGCCGGGCCGCGGGCCGTGCGGCCCGGCCGCCTCAACTCAACGGAGTCTGACATGGTCGAAACGACACCGCTGGTCGTGCGCGAAAACAGCGTCGGCCAGGACGCCAGAGACCTCGCCAAGAAGGACGCCCTCCTGGCCTCGACCGAGATGGCCCCCGTCCAGGGGACGGTGGACGTGGACGTGCCGGCCGGCGTGCTCTGGGAGGCGTTCCGCCACGCCGACTGGTGGCCGCGCTGGAACAAGTGTTTCTTCTGGGCGCGCAACCGCGACCTCAAGCTCGGCGACAAACTGGTCTGGGCCTTCGAGCCGATCCGCCCCTGGTATCTCTATAAGATGTTCGCCGTCGCCAACATCGTCGAGCTGGAGCCGGGCCGCAAGGTGACGTGGGAGGTGACGGCGATGCCCGGCTTCTACGCCCGCCACACCTACCACGTCGAAGACCTCGGCGGCGGGCGCAGCCGCTTCGGCTCCTGGGAGCAGGCGATGGGGCCGCAGGCCCGTTTCCCGCTCACCAAGAAGTTCTGGGTCGCGCACTTCACGTTCGTCAAAGACCGCTCGCTCGAAGGGGCCAAGACCCTCGAAGCGATTTACAAGCGCGACGGGAAGATCACGAAAGACCGCCTGAAGCCGCGCCGGTACTGGAAGTTCTGGCTGGCGGTGCTCCTGCTCCTGCTCCTGCTCGCGGCCGGCGCGCTCGCCCTCTGGTTCTACCGCGCCTACCTCCGCCCCGAGCGCGTCGCGCTCGCGCCCGGCGTGGAGGTGATTACGGCCGGCGGCGGCAACTCGCTCGTCGTCCGCGACGGGGCCGACACGCTCCTCGTCGACACGAAGTTCCCGCCCGCCTCCGGCTGGCTCAGCCGGCGACTCTCCGACGACGCGCCCGCCCCCAACCTCGTCGTCAACACGCACTACCACTACGACCACACCCAGGGCAACACCGACTACCCCGGCGCGAAAATCTACGCCTACCGCACCGTGCCCGACCTGATGCGCCGGTTCGACAACGACTGGTGGAAGGATCACGCCGCCGGCATCCCCACCCAACTCGTGGACGGCGAGGGGCGCGTCCGGGTTGGCGGCCAGGAGGTCGTGCTCACGCACCCCGGCCCGGCGCACACGCGCGGCGACCTGTGGGCCTACCTGCGGCGCGGCGACAAAGAGATCGTCGCCACCGGCGACCTCGTCTTCCACACCTACTACCCGTTCATGGATCTCGGCGAGGGCGGGATGGACATCGCCGGCTTAATCAACGCCGTCCGGACGATGGCGTCGCGCCACCCGAACGCCGTCTTCGTGCCCGGCCACGGCCCCGTCGCCGCGGCCGCCGACCTCAACCGTTACGCCGACTACTTGCAGGCGCTCAACGACGAGGTCGCCCGCGCGCGCGCCGCGGGGATGACCGAGGACGAGGCCGCCTCCCGCATCGACCTCTCGCGGTGGAACCTGAGGAAGCTCCCTTCCTCCCACGGCCGGCACCTCTGCTGGGCGACCGCCGAGATGAACGTCCGCTGGGTCTACCAGCTCCAGGCCGGCACCCGCGAGCCGCGCGAGGACTGCACCTTCTAGGGCCGCGCCCTTCCAGTTAAGGAGAAGCGATGATCGAAACCCGCACCAGCCAGGACGAGGCGCTCAACACTTCGCTCCGCTACCCGTTCTTCAGCGCCCTCTTCAACCGCCGCTCGCGGCGCATCAGCGTCGGCATCGAGTCCATCCCGGCCGGCAGCCTCTCTTACACCTCCGGCCAGAAGCCGCAGCCGCTCGACCCGCTCGAAGAGGCCCTGCTCATCGCCGCCACGGGGACGACCGGCGTCACCATGCCCGACATGCCCTTCACCTCCGAGGACGGCAAGCCCCTCGTCGGCTCGCCCATGCTGGAGATCAACGGGCGCACCGCCTCCAGCCCCGACAACGCGCAGGCCACGCACTTCTTCATGATTAACGACTCGGGCACCTACTTCCTGCGCACGCCCGAGGACGTAGACCCCTACCACTTCCGCGACGGCGTGACCCCGCAGAAGCTCGTTGATTACGCCGAGAAGTGTAAGGTCAAGGTGCTCGACAACCGGATGGAGTTCCCGCGCGTCTACCCCTGCTACATCGGCCGCAACAAGTACGTCTCGAACCTGCCGGGCACGACGCTCTTCGTCCCCGTCGTTGACCTCACCAAGCAGTACATCAACGGCCTCATGTTCCTGCTCTCGCAGCCCGACGGCTACCGCCCCTCGTTCGTTGACGACTGGAACTTCTACCGCCCGGCCGGCGTCAAGAAGTGGATCCGCAGCGGCTTCCTCAACAAGGATTTGCCGATCCCGCTCGGCTACACGGGCACCTTCCGCATCCACATCGAGGCCGACCTCCTCGTCCAGAACCTCCTGCTCACGATCCAGGCGATGGGCTTAGGCGGCTGGGTGCACGCCGCCTTCATCGGCCCGCTGCTCCTCGGCGACGAGGAGTACGCCAAGAAGTACGGCCCCGGCCTCGGCTTCCGCTTCGTCAAGGCGCGCAAGTTCAAGCGCCTGACCCGCTTCATGGTGCCGCCGCCGGCGTGGCGCGACAACCCGGTCGGCAAGGACGGCCTCATCGAGGGCCACTGCCCGCCCTACTTCAAGAGCATGGACGCGGCCGTAGACGACCTCCTCCAGCACAAGTACGGGCCGGGCGGTCTCTACCAAGACCCGAAGCACCTCGCGAAGGTCTTCAAGCCGGGCCTCGCCGAGCGCTTCATCGAGGAGGTGCCGCACTACTCCGAGGAGGTCGTCGCCTGCGTCAAGGACATCTGCAACTACATCCACGACACCTACGGTCGCTTCCCCGCGCACGTCGACGCGATGCACGTGCCCGGCGTCTGGGTGCAGGCGCACCACACCGACCTCAAGTACTACGACCAGTTCTACGAGGGCGGCTACAGCGAGACGCAGCGCGCGCACCAGCAGCTCTGGCACGGCGCGCAGTGAGGACGGGAGTGAGGTCTTTATGAGAAACCTGAGGCAGCGTTTGAGCCGTTGGAAGAGGCCCGCGCAGATCGCGCTCGTCGCCCTGGGCGCGCTGGCGCTCGTCGCCGTCGGCGTCTTCCTCTACAAGGAGTCGACGTGGGCCAAGCCGCGGGAGTTCGCCTCCAAGCGGGAGGCCTTCCTCTACGGGCCGACCGGGACGGAGCTGATGCCGCTCTCGGTCTTCCACGTCCTGCCCGAGATGTTCCCCGAACACTTCCAGCCCGCCGGGCCGCAGGTCGGCGACTGGATAGACCAGTTCGGCTTCAACCGCGGGCGGCCGGGCGTCAACGAGGGGCTGCCCATCGGCTTCAGCGTCACCCCCTACCGCCCGAAGTCCGGCGCGCCCTCGCCCGTCCCGTTCGTCGGCTTCAGTTGCTCGATGTGCCACGTCTCACAAATCCGCCGGCCCGGCAAGGAGCCCGTGCTGGTCGAGGGCATGGGCAACTACTCGGTCGACTTCATCGCCTGGGTCGACGCCGTCCGCACGGCGCTGCTCGACGAGAAGCGGATGACGCCGGACGAGATCGCCAAAGCCTACGAGAAGAAGTTCGGCCGCGAGCTGACCTTCTCCGACCGGGCGATGATCCGCGCCTGGCTGCCGGGCACGCGCACGTTCTTCAAGAACAACCTGGCGAAGTACGACGAACCCTACGGCGGCAAAGACCTGCGCAACCACCTCCTGATGCCCAACGGCCCGGCCCGCACGCAGCCCTTCCGCAACCTCGTCCGCATCGTGCTCGACCGCCCGGCGACGACCGGCGACAACGCCTACTGCAAGGTGCCCACGCTCTACGAGCAGGGCAACCGCGAGTGGGGGCAGTACGACGGCAGCGTCGGCAACCGCCTGAGCCGGAGCGTCCTGGCCGCCATCGCCACCGGCGCGACCATCGAGAACCTCATCATCCCCGAGGTCTCCGCGGGCGTCATCGGCGCGGTTGACTACACCGTCGACCTCAAGGGGCCGCGCTACGCCGACCTCTTCCCCGAGGAGGCCGCGCGCCTCGACCCGCAGAAGGCCGAGCGCGGCCGGCAGCTCTACATGCAGTCGTGCGCCGACTGCCACGGCGTCCGCGACGAGGCGACCGGCAAGTGGCAGAAGGGCCGGCGCACGGGCGAGGTCGTCCCCATCGAGGAGATCAAGACCGACCCCGAGCGCGTCAACTTCCGCTACAGCGACACGCTGACCGACGCGCTCTACGCCTTCTTCCCCGACGGCCACCCGCTCCGGCCCAAGCGCGAGGACATGCGGCCCGGCCCCGCCGGCACGACCAAGGGCTACATCAACGCGCCCATCGAGGCGGTCTCGGCCCGCGCCCCCTACCTGCACAACGGGGCGGTGCTGACGCTGGCCGAACTCATCAACCTCAAGCCGCGCCGCGCCTCCTTCTTCCGCGGGGCCAACCTCTACGACCCCGTCGACGTGGGGCTGAGCACGCCCGACGGGCCGGAGCCGCACGTCTACTACCTGTTCGACACGCGGCTGCGCGGCAACTCGAACCAGGGGCACGACTACCCCTGGGCCTTCCAGGGGCCGGGCTGGAACCGGGCCGCCCTCGAAGACCTTTTGGAATTCCTGAAGACGCTGTCTTGAAAGTCGTGGTGAAAAAGATGGACCCAGTCGAACCGAGAAGACGCATCACGCTCACGCAGTTCACGAACACGTTCGTGCCCTTCGCGCTGCTCCTGGCGGCGGCGCTGATGGCCCCCGAGCTGCCCTACATCCTCGACCACCACCGCGCCGTCTACACCATCGACGCGCTCACCTACTACCGCGCCGTCTACACCATCTGGCTGACGATAGCCTTCATGATCCCGGCGCTCGCCCTCTACTTCTGGCCGGGGGACTCCGAGCGCAAGACCAACTACTGGCTGCTCTGCTGGACGTTCAGCTACCTCGCCTACCTCGTCCACTTCTACTACACGGTCGGCGAGGTCTTCCACTGGAGCCTGCGCGAGGTCTACGCCAAGCAGGGCGTGATGATCGCCACCAGCAACCTGCTCGACACCGCGTGGTGGGGCTTCGACCTCATCCTCGCGTGGTTCGTCGCCTCGCGCGCCAAGTGGATCAGGGTGCAGCGCACGCTCGCGCACCTCTACATCCCGGCGACCTTCTTCGTCTCGGCCGTCGTCATCAAGAGCGGCGTCGTGCGCTGGCTCGGCCTCGGGATGACGGCCGCGCTCGTCATCAGCATCGTGCTGCGCCTCATCAGGCGGAAGAGGCAGAGGCACGCGCCCGCGGCCGTGAGCGCGACCGCGGCATGAGGGTCGCCGTCGTCGGCGCGACCGGCATGATCGGCCACCACGCGGCGCTCGCCGTCGCCCCCGCCGGCC
>JALZHT010000100.1 GCA_030860645.1 Acidobacteriota bacterium | reverse complement strand
GTGCTCGAAGCCGCCCCTCCCCACCCGGTAATCTCACGCCCCCGCGTGTTGCGCCATCTCGGCGTCACCCCGCCTCTTGATCTCTTCGGGCGACAAGTCCTCGATGTGGGTGGCGATGAACCAGACGTGGCCGAAGGGGTCTTCCACGCTGCCCGCGCGGTCGCCGTAGAACTCGTCCTTGACGGGCCGGGTCAGCCTCGCCCCGGCGGCGACCGCCCGCTCGACGCGCGCGTCCACGTCCTCGACGTAGATCATGAAATGGGACGAAGGGCCGCCGACTGTCTGCGGGCTGCGGAAGTTGATCTCGGGCATCTCGTCGGCGAGCATGACGATGGAGTCGCCGATCTCGATCTCCGCGTGCCCGATCTTCCCGCCGGGGACTTCGAAGCGCATGCGTTCGGTCGCCCCGAACGCCTCCTTGTAAAACTCGATGGCGCGCGCCGCGTCGCTCACGCACAGGTACGGCGTCACGCTGTGAAAGCCTTCCGGGATGGGGTTCGTCTTGCCTGACATGCTTCTCTCCTTTACAGGTTTAAATCTGATCGGGAGTTTCAGATTGCCGCCAGAATCGCGACCGTCTTCTGGCCCAAAGCGAGGGTTCAGTAGTGCCCCTGAAACGAACAGGCGCTCAACCCTCCCCGAGTCGAGCGCCTGATAAACTTCAGCCCTGAAACTTCTCTTACTTCCGCTTGCGGCCTCGCGCATCCGAGCCGGGAACGCTGAACTGGGCGTAGGCGACGCGGAAGAGTTCGGAGAGGGCTTTGGCCGTCTCGGGCGTGAGGTTCCGGTCGGCGCGCAGGTGCGCCTCGACGATGTCGGGCGTGGCCTCGTGCGGGAAGTAGTGCACGGCCGCCGAGAGTGATTCTTCGCCGGCACCCGCCTGCTGCGCGCCCATCACGCGCTCCATGGGCATGTTAAGCCAGCCCGTGAGGCGCGCGATGTTGTCGGCGTCGGGCTTGCCCGTGCCGTTCTCGATGCGCGAGAGCGTCGAGGCCGAGACGCCCGTCTCGTCCGCCACGTCGCGCAGGGACAGACCCAACTCCTCACGCCTGCGGCGGATGGCCCGCCCCAACTCCACCGTGTTCACCAGACTCTTCGACTGATCTGCCATCTCTTTGGCCTCCTTCGGGCGCGTTCCCCGGCCATTTTCACCTCTTTTCGCTTTAAGGCGGACGGGCGCGCCCCTTTCCAGCCTTGAAAATAGCACAAGAAAATTTCGGATGCAACACTTTGTTTTATGCTTGCAACAACCGGGAACCCGTGGTACACTGTTTCACGTATGAAACAGCACGGGGCGGCCGTCATGCGGCCCCGGCTGAAACGGAAGGGTGAAAAGGCAGTGAGCGACGCGATCTGGGAGACATTCGACAGCCTGTTCAAGACCGTGCACCGCCAGGGGCGGCGCGTCGAGGAGTTGGAGGCGCGCGTCCTGGAGCTGGAGCGTCGGCTGCAAGAGCGGTCGGCTCCGGCGGCGCAGACGCCGAGGCAGTTCGAGCAGGTCGCGGAGTTGCCGGCCGAGAGGGCCGCGTGAGGCCGGAACGTTTGACGGAGGAGAAGGCGATGACAGCCGTACTCGACAAGAAGTCTTTGATGCGCGACAAGCGCGCGCAGGGGATCGCCGCGATGGGGCTTGTCAACCGCGAGGGCGACCGCTTCCGCGTGACGACCCCCAGCTTGCGCGGCCGCCGCGCGAGCTACGAGGTCTGGCGCGACGAGGCGGGCAAGGTGCGCTGCACGTGCCTGGAGTTCGAGGAGCAGTCGGCCCACGAGCCTTCGTTCCGCTGCGAGCACATCCTCGCCGTCAAGCACGCCCTCCTCAACAAGAGCACGGAGGCCGCCGCCAAGCAGGCGGCCGTGAAACCCGCCGCCCCGCAGGCGCAGGGCGCGGAGACGAGCCAGGCGGCGGAGGCCATCGCGCCCCGCGCCGAAGACAACCACGCATCCGAGAAGCCGGCCGAGGCTGCCGCGGAGACGGTCGCCCCGACCGCCCCGCGCAAACGGCCGCGCTTCGTACGGGGGCAGAACGAGCAGCCGGAAGTTTTGGCGGGGGCGCAAGAGGCGACTCCGGAAGTCACCGCCGACGAAGCTTCCCTTCGTTCGCTCGCGCAACACACACACGAAGAGGAAACAGAGATGAGCAAGAAGCAAGCAACCGCCAACGCCCAGGCTCCCGCCGAGGAGCAGGAGTTCATCACGGCCGAGGAGTACGCCGACCAGTCGTCGGCCCAGGTCGTGCCGCTGGCCTTCGCCAACACGCTGCGCCAGCTCAAGCAGCCGGTCGACCCGAAGCTGATTAAGACGCGCGAAGGCTGGACCGACCGCAACGGCAACAAGCACATGGTCGAGTACGTCGAGTGGCACACGGTGGCCGACCTCCTCGACCGCATCGCCCCGACCTGGTCGCACTCGGTGCGCGGCATCGTCCAGATCGGCGACATGGTGGCCGTCACCGCCGCCATCAGCATCGGCGGCGTGACGCGCGAGGGCGTCGGCACGGGGAACGCCGACAACGAGACGGGCATCAAGAAGGCCGAGCACGACGCCCTGAAGCGCGCCGCCATCAAGTTCGGCATCGCGCGCGAGCTGTACCAGCGCGAGAGTGAGGTCATCGAGCGCGAGGGCGCGGGGCCGCAGCCCGGCGACTTCCCGCGCGACCCGCTCGCCAAGTCGATGGCCGACCTCGTCACGCCGAAGCAGCTCGGCATGATCCGCGCGCTCGCCCGCGAGGCCGGCGTCGACGCCGAGGAGGAGTGCCAGGCGAACATGCGCTGCCGCACCGAGGAGCTTTCGAAGCGCGCCGCTTCGAGCTTCATAGACCACCTCAAGCGCCTCCAGACGGAGCAGACCTTCGAGGTGCGCCGCGCCAGCTAAGGACACAAGTTTCGAGTTCGGGCGGCGACGGTTGAGTCGCTCAGCTTACGCGGCACGAACTCGAAACTGACGAGGGGGTGAAGGAAGATGACCACCGAAGAATTGATTCAGGAGACGCAGCCGCTCTCGTTCGAGCTGGAGTACGCGGCCGAAGCGGCGGCGGAAGAGTCGGCCGAGCACCGCTCGAAGAAGGAGCAGATTCTCGCCCTGCACGAGCGCGGCACGACCGACATCGCGGAGATCGTCCGGCAGGTCAAGGCCCGCCCCTCCTACGTCGCGCAGGTCTTGCAGTCGGCGGGCCGCCTCGACGGCTACTTCGACCTCTACACGACGACGGGGCGCGAGCAGAACGTCTACTCGCGGTACTTCCGCAACGTCCTCGCGTTCCGCAACGTCGAGGCGGCGCGCGAGAGCGTCCGGCGCATTGACCGCCTCTACAACTACTTCGAGCGCCTCGGCGACCGCGCCGGCCAGCACCAGGCGATGGTGCTCGCGCTCACGGGCAAGAACCGCGCCCGGTGGAGCGGCAAGGCCGAGGAGGCGCAGATTTTCAGTGAGTGGCTCGCACAGCACTAAGGAATTTTAGATTTGCGATTTCCGGTTTGCGATTCGGAGGGCGCGCCCGCGCGGTTTTCAATCGGAAATCAAAAATCAAAAGTTCTGAATTAAGGGCCGACCAAGTTTAAGAAGGAACACAATTTTTCCCTCGCGTTGACCAGAACGAGCAAGGGGTGGGTTTGAAAGGTGAGTTTTCACGCGTGAAGGCTCACCTTTCAACACGCACGCAAGCGGCCTGATTCGTTCTCCGGTTCCCCGTTCTACCCTCGCCAAGTAATCCTCGCGCGCCCGGCCCGAAGACGGCCGGGGACGGAGGGGTCTGCCCGCTTTCATCGAGTTTTCGAGGAGCTGTCACCGCCCATATACCACTTCGAAGGAGAAGAACAGATGTCCGAACACAAGCTTCCCGCCGCCGGCGCTTTCTGCTGGAACGAGCTGGCGACACGCGACCTCGAAGCCGCGAAGAAGTTCTACACCGGGCTGCTCGGCTGGCAGCTCAAGCAGTCGGACGCGGCCGGCATGGCCTACCACGAGATCGTCGTGGGCGGCGAGCACGTCGGCGGCCTCTACCAGATGGGGCCGGAGCACGGCGACGCCCCCTCGCGCTGGATGGCCTACGTCGCCGTCGAAGACGTGGACGACCGCGCCGCCCGCGTCGAGGCGCTCGGCGGCAAGGTCTGCGTGCCGCCGACCGACATCCCCAACGTCGGCCGCTTCTGCGTCATCACCGACCCCTCGGGCGCGACCCTCTCGCTCATCACGTTGAAGGGCGGTGGTTCGTAAGAATTTTCAATTTGCGATTTTTGATTGGCGATTGAAAGGCAGCACCCGCGCTGCCTTTCAATCGCCAATCAAAAATCCAAAATCAAAAATCCCTTCGCCTCCTCGCAGACCGTTGGCCCCGTGCGGCCCCCTCCCGCACCGCGTTTGAAAGGAGCACCGAGATGAAAATCCGCCTCTCCCTCGTCCTCTTCGTCCTGCTGTTGTTCGCCGCCGCGTGGGGCGTCTCCGTCATCAGCGGCTACGCCGCGGCCGACCCTGTCAACAAGGACGAGGTCGCCCGCGCCGTCATCGCCCGCGAGCGCGCCGCCTTCGACGCGTGGCAGCGCAAGGACAAGAACTTCTACGCCGGCCTGCTGGCCGACGACGCCACCTACTTCAGCCCGATGAGCCCCTACCTCGAAACCGACCCGAAGGAGAACTTCCTGCCCAACTTCGAGAAGTACGCCGAGATGTTCAAGATGCTCGACTTCCAGATGTACAACCCGCGCGTGCAGGTCTACGGCGACACGGCCGTCCTCACCTACAACGCCGCCTCGACGGTCAACATGGGCGGGCGCGTGATGAATTACACGAGCAAGGTGACGAGCGTCTACGTCCGCCAGAACGGCGTGTGGCGCGTCGTCCACGGCCACGAGTCGATGAACCCCGGCGCGAGCGCGCAGTAGCCGCCGCGGCCGGGAGAGGAGGAAGCAGAATGAGAATCAACCACCTGGCGGTCGCCGCGTCGGCGCTCGCCTACTGGGTGCTCGGCGCGCTCTGGTACGCCGCCTTCGCCAGCCCCTTCATCGCGCTCATGCGCTGGAAGCCCGAAGACCTCGCGCGGGTCGAGGCCGAGGGCGCGGGCGTCGAGATCGCCGTCGCGCTCGCCGGCTCGTTCGTCGCGGCCTACGTGCTGGCGCACTTCGTGAAGTTCACGGGCGCGGAGGACGCCTGGCGGGGGGCGCAGGTCGGCTTCTGGCTCTGGCTCGGGTTCGTCGCGACGACCAACCTCGGGACGGTGCTCTTCGAGTTCCGGCCGCTCGGCCTCTACCTCATCAACAACGGCTACCACCTCGTCGGGATGCTCGGCATGGGCGCGCTGCTCGCCGTCTGGAAGAAGCGCGAGGCGCGCGCGCCCGCCTACCAGAGCTGATCGCAAGGCATTCGCGCCCTCCCGCCTCGGCTACAACAAAGGGCGCGACACGAGCGCGAAGGGCGCGACCCACCCGCCCCTTCGCGCCCCGCCAACGCTAATGAATTTTAGATTTTTGATTTTTGATTTTTGATTTTTGATTTACGATTGAAGACGACGACGGCCGCGCTGTTTCCAATCAAAAATCAAAAATCGCAAATCAAAAATTGCCCCAACCCGGAACCCGCGACCCGGAACTTACTGTATAATCCGACTCCCCCCGAAAAAATCCGCGCGGTTCGGAGAGGCCGAAAGGATGCCCGCGAAGAACGAAGACCTGCACGGCAACGTGCCGGACAAGGCCGAGGTCGCGCTGCTTTTGATCGACGTCATCAACGACCTCGAATTCGAGAGCGGCGACGAGTTGCTGCGCCACGCGCTGCCGATGGCCGAACGCCTCGCCGAGTTGAAGCGGCGGGCCAAAGAGGCCGGCGTCCCCGTCGTCTACGTCAACGACAACTTCGGCAAGTGGCAGTCGGACTTCAAGAAAATCCTGGCCCACTGCCTCGCAGACGACGTGCGGGGCCGCCCCGTCGCCGAGCTGCTCCGCCCCGACGACGACGACTACTTCGTGCTCAAGCCGAAGCACTCCGGCTTCTTCTCCACCACGCTCGACATCCTGCTCGACTACCTCGGCGTCAAGACCCTCATCCTCACCGGCCTGACGGGCGACATCTGCGTGCTCTTCACCGCGCACGACGCTTACATGCGCGACTTCAACCTCGTCGTCCCCTCCGACTGCGTCGCCTCGAACGACCCGGGCGAGAACCAGTACACGCTCGAAAAGCTGGCGCGGCTGCTCAAGGCCGACACGCGCCCCTCGACCGAGATTGACTTCGAAGAGTTGAAGAAGCTCTCGGCCCGCGAGCCTGAGCCGAACCCGGAGCCGCAGGCGCGCCGCTTCGCCGAGGCCGAGTGAGCCGCCGCCGCCCCGGCCCCGCGGTGTACGTAGGCGGACAGAAGAGAAGGCCGGCCGCGTGTTATTCAAAACGCAGTCCCCGCGCTAAAGCCCCCTTCAAACTGATTTCGACTGTTCGTGGAGGCTTTCATGTCTCAGTCTGTCCGCGCGCTCAACCGGCCGCGCGCTCTCCGGCGCGCGCCGCGGGCGTTCTGGCCGGCCTTCTCTTTTCTGCTTCTCTCCGCGGCCGCCGCGCACGCGCAGCAAACCGCCCCGCCCTTCCGCGGCTCCCTGCTCCGCCCCGCCGCGGCCGGGCGCGCGCCCGTCGCGCGAGGTGGCTCCGCCCCGCAGGAGGAGGAAGAGGTCGTCAAGCCGAGCCGGCCGGGCGTCGCCATGCCGGCCGAAATTCCCGAGCCGGGCGTGTTTCAGATCGAGTTCGGCTACGACGGCAACTTCCGCGCCCGCGAGACGCGCGCCGAGCACACGCTGCCGCTCACGCTCCGCTTCTCCGCCGCCCGGCGCCTGCTGCTCGAAGCCGACGTTGAGACATTTAAATCCGAGACCGACGGGCAGACGCGCGAGCGCCGGTCGGGCGTCGGCGATACGCGCCTCGGCCTCCAGGTGGTCGCGCTCGAAGACCGGCCCGGCCGCCCCGCGCTCGCCTTCGCCTACTTCGTCAAAATCCCCTCGGCGAGCGAGGAGAAGCAACTCGGGACGGGGCGCTTCGACCACAAGTTCGTCGGGCTGCTGAGCAAGAAGTTCGGCCGGACCGACCTCGACTTCAACGTCGCCTACCTGCTCGTCGGCGAGGAGGGCGGCGGCCGGGAGCACGGCGGGCAGGGCGCGCTCTCGGTCTCGCGCGAGTTCGAGAACGACTTCGGCTTCGCGGCCGAGCTGGCGGGCCAGAGCCACGACGACGTGCAGCCGCGCGGCCTCTTCGCGCTCGGCGCGCTGACCTACAAGGCCGGCCCGCGCCTCGTCCTCGACGCCGGGCTGCGCTTCGGCCTGAACCCGGAGGCGCCGCGCGTCGGCGTCTTCGCCGGCCTGACCGTGGGGGTCGGCCGTCTTTAACGGAAGTGACAAGACGCGCTCTTTAGGGTTACAAGGGGGAAGCTCGGACACCTTAATTTTTTGAGGGAGACTTGATGCGCCGCATCCTTTACGAGAACGGACTGTCCATCGTCCTCTTCGTGCTCTTCGCCCTGACCCTGCTCGGCCAGAGCGTGACGGGGCTGAGCGAGTACAACGAAGACCAGCGCGAACACGGCCAGCCCGCCGTCGGGTACGCCGAGTACCTCGGCACCGGCCACTTCATCGAGGCCACCTTCGAGAACTGGGAGAGCGAGTTCCTCCAGATGGCCGCCTTCGTCCTGCTCACGGCCTTCCTCTACCAGAAGGGGTCGTCCGAGTCGAAAGAACCGGGCAGGGTCGAGGAGGTCGACGTGCGCCTCCGGCCGGAGGACATCCCCGAAGACGCGCCGTGGCCGGTGCGCCGCGGCGGCTGGGTGCTGAAGCTCTACGAGAACTCGCTCAGCATCGCCTTCGCCATCCTCTTCATCCTCTCGCTCGTCCTGCACGCGGTCGGCGGCGTCGAGGAGTACAACCAGGATCAGTTCGAGCACGGGGCCGCGGGGCAGCAACTCTCCGCCCTCGGCTACATGGCGACCTCGCGCTTCTGGTTCGAGTCGTTCCAGAACTGGCAGAGCGAATTCCTCTCCGTCTTCGCGATGGTGGTGCTGACGATCTTCCTCCGCCAGCGCGCCTCGCCGGAGTCGAAGCCGGTCTACGAGGCGCACGCCGCCACCGAGAGGTGAGCGGGCGCGCGAAAAATATCGGGGCGCGGCCTTGACGAAAAGGGCCGCGCCGACTAGCCTACGCCTCGGCCTCGCGAGCCTTCTTCCTTCGTGTGAAAGAGGAGTGGTTTATCCGCTCTCGCGCCTGCCGGGACGCTCGTCCCGCCCCTCGCCGCCCGCGACCCGCACGCCGCGCCGGCCGGCAACCGGCGCGGAACCCTTTCACCGAGAGCCTACCAACCACACTGCTAAAGGAGAGAAACTGACCGATGACGAGGAAACTTCCCGGCCTGCTGGCCTTCTGCATCTGCTCGGCCCTGCTCCTGCTCGCCTGCGGCGGCGGCGGCACGAACTCCGGCAACGCCGGCAACACGGCGGCCTCCAACACAGGCTCCTCCACGTCGCCCGCCGGCGGCGACAAGATCGGCGTGCCCGAGTGCGACGACTACATCGCCAAGTACGAGGCGTGCGTCAACAGCAAAGTCCCCGAGGCGATGCGCGCGACCGTGAGGGCGCAGCTCGACACGGCGCGCACCTCGTGGCGACAGCTCGCCGGCACGGCGCAGGGGCGGGCCGGGCTGGCCCAAGCCTGCAAGGCCGCGCACGACGCCGCCAAGCAGTCCATGTCGTCCTACGGGTGCAGCTTCTAAGAACCTCGACAGAAAAAAGAGGGGGGGGGGG
>JALZHT010000715.1 GCA_030860645.1 Acidobacteriota bacterium | reverse complement strand
CGGCACCACCGAGACCCCTGGCAACGGCAACGGTAACGGCAACGGCAACGATAAGAAGGACGACACGACGACCGACCCCGGCGGCACCACCGAGACCCCTGGCAACGGCAACGGTAACGGTAACGGCAACGGCAAGAAGGACGACACGACAACCGACCCCGGCGGCGGCGGCTCTACGCTGCCCACGTGCAGCGCCGGCGAGAAGCCGATCCTCTGCGTGTGCAGCAAGGGCACGGACAAGGACGGAAACTGTAAGTAGCCCGTAAGGCCGGGGGCAAACTCCTCCGGCCCGTATGAAGAGCGGGAGTTACTCCGATGAGACTTCAGCGTAGACAGGATGAACGGCGTGAGGCGCGGCCCGTGCGCCGCGCGGCGGACGAGGGCGGGTTCACGCTCATCGAGACCGCCATCTCGCTCGGCGTGATGATGATCGCCGCGCTCGGCATGGCCGCCCTCTTCGTCCACTCGATTAACAACAACTCGGGCGCAGGCGACCGCGCGCTGGCGATGGCGGTGGCGCAGCAGCGCGTCGAGCGCCTGCGCAGCGTCGAGTTCGACGCGCTGGCGGACGAGGACGAGGTCATCGAGAGCGCCGGGCGCCGCTACGACGTCAAGATCACGGTGACGGGCGTCGACACCGACGACGACGTGGCCGGCGAGACCCTGAAGAGAATCCAGGTCAGCGTGACGCCGCTGGCCGCCAACGGGGCGTGGGCCGACGGGGCCGTCGTCCTCTGGACGGAGCGCGCCGCGCCCACGCTCGGCGATAACCGCTAGGAGGTGGGGACGTGAAGCAGACGCAGCCGCGGGGGCGCGCCGGCGAGGCCGGCTTCTCGCTCATCGAGTTGATCGTGGCGATGGCGATCACCCTCATCATCATGGGGCTGGCGAGTTCGCTCGCCTCACAGTCCTTCAACGTCCAGACGCGCGAGAGCAGTCGGTCAACGGCGCTCGCCGACGCGCAGGGCGCGCTCAACCTCATCACCCGCGAGATTACCAACGCCGGCTACGGCCTGAAGAGTAACGGCATCTACACCGAGCAGTCCGACGACGACTCGATCACCGTGCTCTCCGACTACGACCAGGACAACACGTGGGACACGGACGAGATCATCTCCTTCCGCCTCGGCGCCAACCCCGAGACGGGCGGCAACTCGCTCATCCGCCTCACGCTCGGCGCGGCCGGCGCGGCCGAGACGACCGGCACCGTGCTGGCCGAGAGCGTCGACAGCTTCCAGGTCAGTTACTTCAGCGAGCGCGTTAACTACGAGACGGGCGAGTGCGACCTCGCCCTCGACGCCGACTCGGCCGCCGCCGAGACGACCCCCGACAAGGCGCAGTACGTCGTGTTCGTCCTGTGCGCGACGCTGCCCGCGGTCGGGACGGAGGGCCAGGAGGGCTACCAGCCGGCCTCGCGCGTCCAGCTCGTCTCCGACGCCACGCTGCGCAACTCGCTCACCCTCTCGAACTCGGCGCTGCCGAAATACTGACGGCCGCGCCCGGCCGGACACACCGGAGGAGTCAGACCATGCGGACGAACCCCACACGCGAGAAACACCTTGACGCGCGGCGCGGCGAGCGCGGGGCGGCGCTCGTCACGACGCTGCTACTCTCGACCCTCCTGCTGCTCGCCGGCGGCGCGCTCATCGTCAAGACCTCCGGCTCGGTCGGCGTGGCTTACGACGCGACCTCCGAGATGCAGGCCTACTACGCCGCGGAGGCCGGGCTTCAGTCGGCCCTTAACGTCCTGCGCGGCAACCACGAGAACGCCGCCGGCGACAAGGCCACCTTCGACAAGGCCGTCGCCGACGGCGGCACCCTCGGCGCCTGGCTCACCTACAACGGCGACGGCCGCGTCGCCGTCGGCGACCACGCCTACAGCGTCGTCGTCACCGACGCCACCGAGCCGCCCGTCGGCGCCGGCGAGACGCCCTCGCGCCTCCACATCACCGCGACCGGGTACGGCCCGCGCGGGGCGCGCAAGGAACTGGAGATGTTGATCCGCAACCTCGTGGACATCGAAATCCCCGGCGCGGTCACGCTGCGCGGCAACAGCGCCGGCACCGGGGGCATGACCCTCGACCTCGGCAACTCCAACGGGCGCGAGTTCCTCACCGACGCCGCCGACCCGAAGCCCGTCTTCGTCGTCACCAACGTCCTCGACAGCGCGGAGGTGGTCGCGACGATGGCGGAGGACGTGCAGAACAACGGCACCAGCAAGGCCACCTACGGCAACCCGCCCCTGGGCGACACCTCGGTGGGCACGGCCGAGTTGCCCGACTTCCTGACCAGCACGGAGCTGACCGACGCAGTCGTCGACGGGTTGAGGGATGCGGAGGAGGAGAACGACACCATCCACTTCTACGACGGCGATTATTCCCACAGCGGCGCGGGGTCGGGCACCCTCGTCGTCACCGGCAAGCTGACCATCCACGGCAGCTTCAGTTGGGACGGCCTCATCCTCGTGCTCGGCGAGGGCGTGGTGGAGTGGAAGGGGGGCGGCAACGTCGACGAGGGCAACATCAACGGCGCCATGTTCATCGCCAACTACGACCCGGACGACCTCGGGGCCGGCTACGGCAACCCGTCTTTCACCATCAGCGGCGGCGGCAAGGGCACGCTCAGCTACAACCGCGACCTCGCCCAGGCGGCCCTCGCCGCGCTCGGCTTCCGCGTCGCCGGCGTGAAGGAATAGTAGCCCCGCCCGCACCCCTCTCGGCCACCC
>JALZHT010000714.1 GCA_030860645.1 Acidobacteriota bacterium | reverse complement strand
CCCGATGGCCGCGCCGGCCACGGCCTGCGCCGCCGCCGTCTGCCCGGCCCCGGCCAGTTGCGCCGCGCGCCCTAAGAGCGACCGGACGTAGTTGGCCTGCTGCGCCGTCAGGCGGTTGTAGGTCTGCGTGAAGGGGAGGAACGGCGCGCCGATGGTGACGCTGGCGCCGAGGCCGGCGGCCACGTCCGAGGTGAAGAAGCCCGACTCCTGGCGGCGGCGCTGCTCGAAGGCGAGGAAGCCGAAGGTGCGGTCGCGGTCGAGCGGGAAGCCGAGCGTCGCGCCGTACTGCGCGCGTGTGAAGGGCGGCTTCTCTGAGGGGTCGTTGTTGATGACGGGGGCGAAGGCGTTGCGCGCCTGGATCGACTTGTGGCGGATGAAGCCGAAGACGTTGCCGCGCACCTCGTTCGTCCCCGACTTGGTGACGACGTTGACGACGCCGCCGGCCGTGCGGCCGAACTCCGGCGCGAACGAGTTGGTGACGACCTGGAACTCCTGCACGGCCTCCTGCGAGACGGTCGAGCGCGCGGCGTTGACGGAGTTGTCGGTGTTGTCGGCCCCGTCGACCTGGACGAGGTTCGAGCGCCCGCGCTGGCCGCCAAAATTAAGGCCCGACGTGGGGGCCGGGCCGATGGGGCGTCCGTTGTCGCGCGTGACGGTCGAGGTCGTGAGCGTAAAGTTGATGTAGTCGCGCTGGTTGATCGGGAGGTTGTCGATCCGCACCTGGTCAATGGTGTTCGAGACGTTGGTCTTGGTCGTCTCGATCAGCTCGGTGGTCGCGCCGGTGACGGTGATGGTCTCGCCGACGCCGCCCAGTTCGAGCGGGATGTCGAGGTCGGCCCGCTGGCCGACGGTGACGGTGACGGCGGGGACGACGGCGCGCTTGAAGTTGGCGGCCTCGACCGAGACCTCCAGGGTGCCCGGCGTGAGCTGGACGAGCTGGTAGAAGCCCTCGTCGTTGGTCGTCGTGGTGCGGGTCTCGCCGGTCGCCGGGTTGCGCGCCGTGACGGTGGCGCCCGGCACGGACGCGCCCTGCGGGTCGCGCACGAACCCGTTGAGGGTGGCGGAGGTCGAGTCGGCCTGTCCCAGCGCGGCGGCGCAACAGAGTGTCAGCGCGGCGCACGCGAGCACAAAACGGGAAGCGGTCGGGAGCCACCGCAAGGGGAACGCACGCATAGTCTCTTCTCCTTGAAACGAAAGTCTGGATTCGGTCTCTTACGGGCGAGGCGGCGGGGCGCGACGGGAGAGACACGCGCGCGCGTTCCGTGCCGCCAGACGGACTGTCAGAGGTCGCTCACGTTCATACGGCGGCGCGCGCCGGGAGTTTCTTCTGTTGTCACGCGCTACGAAAAAGGAGGTCTGGGGCTTTTCGGACGCCCGGGCCGAGCGTCCCCGGGCAAGCCCACGTCACTTGCCACGACTTTGTACCCCAAAAGCCCGCCCGTTGGCAAGAATGCTGTGAGGCGGCGGCCCGGGCAGCGAATTGAGAGGTCGTATCAAGACACCCAGCGGGTCAGCCAGTCGGCGAACGACAACCAAGCTTGTGTCCCGCCGATTAAAAGGCGCAGGGGGTGCGAGGCGACGATCAGCAGGCCGCCCCACGCCGTGGCGCTGTGGACGCGGCCCCGTGCGACGAGGTCGTAGAGCAGGCAGGGCACAATAAAGAGGTCGGCAAGACCAAAGAAAGCCAGCGGGCCTACCTGCTGGATGAAGGCGAAGGGCAGCCGGGCGGTGGCCGCAGGCAGGATGGAGATCGTCGCCAGCAGCATCAGCCTTTTATGCACGTCCCCTCGACGGCGGAAATAGAAGCCCGCCCCCACCAGGCCCGCAAACACCAGCATGTCACCGAGCGGGATTGTCAGAAAGACGAGCGGAGAAGGCGCGCCCGGCGGAACCTCCACCAGCCTCGCCCTGATGATGGCCGTCAACGTGCCGACCACCACCATCAGCACGGCGACCACCGCGCCGATAATCCCCAAGCGACGATGAACATTGACCCGGCGCGCCGCGATGAGCGTGGTCTGCACGAGGGAGAGCACGAGCCACGACGTGAACACGACCCCGTGCAGGTGTAGCAGCGGCGTCAGCGTCGGCGCCGGCGTCCCGAAGTACGGTCTGAGGTAATACGTCCGCGCGAACCCGGCGAAGACCACCACCACGGCCGCCACCGTCATGCCCGTGTAGAACACACGCTCGCGCCGCCTCGCCGCGACTCCCGCGTGCCCCGGCACACTCCTCTTCCCGGCTGCTAACGTTTCCATCCGAGAATTCCTCCGGGTATGTCGTAACCCCGTTTCAGGTAATCATGCTTTCGCCTCATCTCCCTTCCTCCTATCTGAAAATATCAACAGCCGGGCCGCGCCTTGTAGCTCGTGCCAGGCGACGGCGGGCGCGTGTGTTGAGGTTGAGGGCGCGGACGGCGGCTTCGGCGAGGGGGGTGGGGGCGAAGGCCGCGCGGCGGAGGAGGCCGCAGAGGCGGAGGCGCGCGTTGAAGTGCGCGGCGTAGGCGGCTTCGTAGTCGCGGGCGAGGGCGTCGTAGGCGTTGCGGTCGCCGCGGCGGAGTGAGGGGAGGTGGCGCGCGACCGAGTGGGCGGCGAGTTCGCCGCTTTCGAGCGCCATGAGCATGCCGCTGCCGGTGAAGGGGTCTATGAAGGCGGCGGCGTCGCCGGCGGCGCCGAAGGTGGAGTCGGCGCAGGTCAACGGCGGCGCGGCCCAGCGGTCGCGCGTCACC
>JALZHT010000713.1 GCA_030860645.1 Acidobacteriota bacterium | reverse complement strand
ACTGGCGGCAGGTGAGGGAAGAGTTCCCCGTCACGGCGCGGATGGCCTATCTGAACAGCGCGGGGGCGGGGCCCGTGTCGCTGCGGGTGCTGGAGGCGGCGCGGCGGTTCTACGAGGAGACGCTGGAGTCGGGCGACCGCAGGTGGGAGGCCTGGCTCGCGCGGCGGGAGCGGGCGCGAGCCGACGTGGCCCGGCTCGTCAACGCCGAACCCGAAGAGATCGCCTTCACGGTTAACACCTCCACGGGGATGAACCTCATCGTGGACGCGCTCGAAGGCGCGGGCGAGGTCGTCTCGTGCGAGCTGGAGTTCCCGGTCTCGACCATCCCGTGGATGCACCGCGGCGCGCAGGTGCGTCTCGTCAAGGCGGCCGGGGGCGAGTTGCGAACCGAGGACTTACTGCGCGAGGCGGGCGGGCGCGCCGGCGTCATCTGCCTGAGTCACGTGCAGTATTCGAACGGGTTCCGCGCGCGGCTCGAAGAGATCGGCGAGCACAAGGGGGCGCGCGCCTTCGTCGTCAACGCGAGCCAGTCAGCGGGCGTGCTGCCCATAGACGTGAAGCGGATGAAGATTGACGCGCTGTGCGCGACGGGCCACAAGTGGATGCTCGGCGGCTACGGCTCCGGCTTCGTCTACCTCTCGCGCGGGCTGCTCGCGCGCTCGCGGCCGCGGGCCGTGAGCTGGATGAGCGTGGAAGACCCCTTCGGGATGCGCAACGACTCGTACCGCCTGCGCGAGGACGCGGGGGCGCGGGCCGAGACGGGCTGCCCGCACTTCGCGGGCATCTTCGCCCTCGGCGAGGCCGCGCGCCGCGCGCTCGAACTCGGCCCCGCGCAGATCGAACGTCGCGCGCTCGCGATTAACCGACATCTGACCGAGTCGCTGACGGCGGCCGGCTGGGAAGTGCTCTCGCCGCTCGCGCGCGAGGAGGCGCGCTCGGCCGAGACGCTCGTCCGGGCCGACGACCCGCGCCGGACGGTCAAGCACCTCGCGCGCGCCGGCGTCGCCGTCACCATCAAGCCCGAAGGCTTCCGCGCCGCCACGCACTTCTTCAACGACGAGTCGGACATCGGAAGGCTCGTCGCCGCGCTTGACGGGCTTCGTTCAGAGACGCGTTAAAGTCGCAATAAAGTTTTCGGCGCGTCGTCGGAATAAAAGGCCGCGGGCGCTTGATCCATACCGTGAGGAGCATCTTATGTCGGCGGCACGGCCACTTTTCATCCCGGTGATTCTGGGCACGCCGCGGCGGGGGCGGATGAGCGAGCACGTCGCGCGCTTCGTCGTCGGGGAGGTCGGCAAGCGCGCGGGCGTCGAGACCGAGTTGATCGACGTGCGCGAGTTGAACCTGCCGACGGGCGACGCCGGCGAGACGATCAAGGACGCGAAGTTCTCCGAGGCGGTGGCGCGCGCCGACGCGCTCGTGCTCGTCGTCCCCGAGTACAACCACGGCTACCCCGGCCTGCTCAAGCACGCGCTCGACACCAACCTGAAGGAGTACGTCCACAAGGCCGTCGGCATCTGCGGCGTCTCGGCCGGCCCCTTCGGCGGCACGCGCGTCGTCGAGAATCTGCTGCCCGTGATGCGCGAGCTGGGGCTGGTGACGATCTTCTGGGACGGCAACTTCTCGGCCGTGCACAAAATCTTCGACGACGCGGGCCAACTCGTCGAGACGGCCTACGTGCGCCGCCTCGACAAGTTCTTGAAGGAATTGATCTGGATGGCGAAAGTCCTCCGCCACGGGCGCGAACACGTCCCGCTCGACGCGGAATGAGCCGGCGGCGGCGACCCGGATTTGAGAAAGGAAGGCTTCATGGTAGAGCGCGCGAAAATGACCTGCCCGACCTGCGGCGTCGAGATGAACCGGCACGCCGAGAAAGTCAATTACTCGGCCGTGCCCGACGAAGGCGAGACGTTCGACGAGGGCCTGGGCGGAGCCGTCGAAGAGTTTCACACCTGCCCCGAGTGCGGCCGCACGCACGCGCGCCGCGCCGAGTGAGCGCGTTTGACAGGGCACACCAGCTTCGGTATCTTTTCTTCCGTCAGTGGTTCCTTGAGCGGGCGTAACTCAATGGTAGAGTGTCAGCTTCCCAAGCTGAAGGTTGAGGGTTCGAATCCCTTCGCCCGCTTCAATTCTTCAAATACTCCCGGCCGTTAGCACGTCCCTTCCGACTTCATTCTTAAATTTACGTCGCCTCAAGCGGGGCGGGCGTGTGTCCGGAGGAACGAGGCGACGGCTTCGAGCGTGAGTTGCGGACTTTCGCGGTGCGGGCTGTGGCCGCAGTCGGGGAGGATGAGGGTTCGCACGGGCGCGCGGCAGCCGCGCCGGATGGACTCGACCTGTTGCAGCGTGCCGTACTCGTCGTCATCGCCCTGAATGACGAGCACGGGCACGCGGACGTTAGGCAAATACCCCTCGATGTTCCACGAGCGGAAGTCGGGGTCGAGCCACACCCTGTTCCAACCCCAGAAGGCGCATTCGACGTTCGCGCCGTGGTGGCGCTCCAGCGCCCGCCTCAGTGTGCCTCGCGCAAAATTCTCGCCGGCCCGCGCGATGCTCTCGACGCTGATGTCTTCGACGAAGACGTGCGGGGCCTCCAACACGAGGCCGCGTACCCTCGCGCCGCCCACGCCCCCCGCATGAATGAGCGCGATGGAGCCGCCGTCGCTGTGGCCGTAGAGGATCGCCTCGCGCACGCCCGCGGCGTCGAGCACCTGCGGGAGCGTGACCAG
>JALZHT010000099.1 GCA_030860645.1 Acidobacteriota bacterium | reverse complement strand
CCGATTGGCGGCTCACGATTCACGAGGTTTCGCAATGGCAAAGAAGTCTATGATCGCGAAGGCGAACCGGAAGCCGAAGTTTGCGGCGCGCGCCTACACGCGCTGCCAGCGGTGCGGGCGGCCGCGCGGCTACCTGCGCAAGTTCAAGCTGTGCCGCATCTGCTTCCGCGAGCTGGCGCTGCAAGGGCAAATCCCCGGCGTCGTCAAGTCGAGCTGGTAGAAAAGAAAGGTTTGGGTGTTGGGTGCCGGGTGCTGGATGAAAAGCCACACTGCCAGCACCCAGCACCCAGAACCCAACACCCGTTTTTGGAGTTGAGTAATGACTGATCCTATTGCCGACATGCTGACGCGGATGCGGAACGCGATTGCCGCGAAGCACTCGCGCGTCGACATCCCCGCCTCGAAGCTGAAGCTGGAGATCGCGCGCATCCTCAAGGAGGAGGGCTACATCAACAACTTCGTCATCAAGGGCGAGGGGCCGAAGCGCACCATCCGCATCTTCCTGCGCTACGACGCGCGCGGCACGAGCTCGATCTCGTACCTCCAGCGCGTCTCGACGCCGGGCCGGCGCGTCTACATGGGCGCGACCGAAATCCCGCGGGTGCTCGGCGGCTACGGCATCAACATCGTCTCGACCTCGCGCGGCCTGATGAGCGGCAAGCGCGCGCGCCGCGAGAACGTCGGCGGCGAAGTCCTGGCGGAAATTTACTGAAGCGATGAGTGCAGGGTGATGAATTGATTCTGCACTCCGCACTCTGCGCTCGGCACTGGAGTTTGTTATGTCTCGCATCGGAAAGAAAGTGATCACGGTCCCGAAGGGCGTCACGGTAACGGTCGGCGAGCGGGAGCTGGAGGTGAAGGGGCCGAAGGGGACGCTGCGGACGCCGATCCCCGAGGGCGTCTCGTTCCGGCTCGAAGGCGACCAGTTGCAGGCCGAGCGCGCCTCGGACGAGTACCGCGCGCAGCACGGGCTGGCCCGCGCGCTGGCGAACAACGCCGTCGTCGGCGTCACCGAGGGCTTCACCAAGCAGATGGACATCGTCGGCGTCGGCTACAAGGCCGACGTCCAGGGCCGCAAGATCGTCTTCAGCCTGGGCTACTCGCACCCGGTCGAGTTCCCGCTGCCCGAGGGCATCGACGTACGGGCCGAGCGCGTCCCGGCGAAAAGCTCGATCCAGCAGTACCAGACGACGCTCACGCTCTCGGGCGTCGACAAGCAGAGGCTCGGCCAGGTCGCCGCCGAGATGCACGGCCTGCGCAAGCCCGACCCCTACAAGGGCAAGGGCGTCCGCTACGCCGACGTGCAGCTCAAGCTCAAGCCGGGCAAGACGGGCAAATAAATTTTTGATTTTAGATTTGCGATTTTCGATTGGAAGCAGGGGCCGGCGGCCCCGGCCAATCGCAAATCAAAAATCGCAAATCAAAAATTGGAGTGTTGAAATGGCAAGAAAAGATAGAGCGGCGGTGCGCCGGGCGGTGCACACGCGCATCCGCAAGAAGGTGCGCGGGTCGGCCGCGCGGCCGCGCCTGGCGATCTTCCGCAGCCTGAACCACATCTACGCGCAGGTCATAGACGACGACAACGGCGTGACGCTGGCCTCGGCCGCGACGACCGAGAAGGATTTGCGCGGGGCGACCGGCGGCAACGTCGAGGCCGCGCGCCGCGTCGGGCAGGCCATCGCCGCGCGGCTGAGGGACAAGGGCATCACGGCCGTCGTCTTCGACCGCGGCGGGTTCCGCTACCACGGCCGCGTGAGGGCGCTGGCCGAGGCGGCGCGCGAGGCGGGCCTGAACGCGGACGAGGCCGCGGAGAGGGGCGGCGAGGCCACCGACGAGGCCGCGGCCTGAAGGGCATTTAAGGACAAGCGATGCGACAACCGAAACAGAGAATCCCAGCGCAGGGGCTTGATCTCGTCGATCAGGTCATCTCCATCAACCGCGTCACGAAGGTCGTGAAGGGCGGCAAGAACCTGTCTTTCGCGGCGCTCGTCGTCGTCGGCGACGGCGCGGGCCACGTCGGCTTCGGCACGGGCAAGGCGCGCGAAGTCCCCGTCGCCATCAAGAAGGCCATCGAGGCGGCGAAGAAGAACATGATCCGCATCCCGCTCATCCGCAACACGCTGCCGCACCAGATCGTCGGCACGTGGGGCGCGGGGCGCGTCCTGATGAAGCCGGCCTCGGAGGGGACGGGCGTCATCGCGGGCGGGGCGGTGCGCGCCGTCATGCAGGCGGCCGGCGTCCACGACGTGCGCACCAAAGTGCTCGGCTCCGCCAACCCGCACAACGTCGTGCGCGCGACCTTCGACGGCCTCCTCAACATGAAGGACCCGATGGAAGTGGCGCGCCTGCGCGGCAAGCAGGTGGAAGAACTGTAAAAAAGGGTTTTAGGTTCTGGGTGCCGGGTGCTGGCAAAAATAAATCCCAGCACCTAGAACCCAGCACTTACTGAGGTTTCGAAATGGCCGAAGAGAGTAAGCAGCAGGGCGAGGGCGGGAGGCTGCGCCTCCAGTACTACCGCAGCGCCATCGGGTTCCCGAAGACGCAGAAGGAGGCGGTGCGCAGCGTCGGGTTCACCAAGCTCAACCAGATTCTGGAGCGCCCCGACACGCCCGCCATGCGCGGCGTCGTCGCCAAAGTCCCGCACCTGATCAGGATCATCGAGTAGTTTTCGATTTTTGATTTGCGATTTGCGGTTGCAAGAAGCGGCTCGGTCGCAAGCGGGCAATCAAAAATCACAAATCAAAAATCAAAAATCGGAGTTTCGCAATGGCTATCGGTTTGAACAATCTGCACCCGAACGCGGGTTCGACGCACAAGAAGAAGCGCGTCGGGCGGGGGCCGGGGTCGGGCCTGGGCAAGACGGCCGGGCGCGGCAACAAGGGCCAGAAGTCGCGCTCGGGCTACTCGGGCAAGACCGGCTTCGAGGGCGGCCAGATGCCGCTCCAGCGCCGGCTCCCCAAGCGCGGCTTCACCAACATCTTCAAGAAGCAGTGGACGGAGGTGACGCTCGCCGCGCTCGACGCGAGCTTCGAGGCGGGCGATGAGATCACGCCCGCGACGATGCTGGAGCGCGGCGTCGTCGCGAAGGGCCGCCGCGACGTGGTCGTGCTCGGCACGGGCGAGCTGTCGAAGGCGCTGACCATCTCGGCGCACCGCTTCACGAAGGGCGCGCTGCGCAAGATCGAGGGCGCGGGCGGCACGGCCAACGTCATCACGCCGTTCCACAAGCCGGACGCCCTCGTCCCCGTCTCCGAGTAGGGCCGGGGCGGGCGCGCCCGCCAGCCTTTGAAAGTCACACGCTGGAGACGCCGCGAGCGGGCCGGGGGCCTTCCGGAAGCGTCTTCAGCGTTCTTTACTAGCGGCCGGACGCTCATCCTTCGGCCCCGACTTTGCTATCATTGGCGGGCAGAGTCGCCGAGACCGAAGCCGATGGTTGACGAGTAAAGAACCAAACCGCCGAGAGCTGAGAGTCATGGATAAGTTTTTCGCCGCCGTCCGCAACATGTTCAGCGTGCCCGACCTGCGTAAGCGCATCCTGTTTACGCTGGGGCTCCTCGCCGTCTACCGCTTCGGCGCGCACGTCACCGCGCCCGGCATCGACCGCGACCAGCTCGCGCGCGTCTGGCAGGAGGTCGGCAGCACGCTCCTCGGCGTCCTCGACCTCTTCTCCGGCGGCAACTTCAAGACCATCTCGGTCTTCGCCCTCGGGGTCACGCCCTACATCACGGCCTCGATCATCCTCCAACTGATGACGACCGTCTTCCCGCAGCTCAAGAAGATGCAGGAGGAGGGCGAGGCCGGCCGCCAGAAGCTCAACCAGTACACGCGCTACCTGACGGTGGTGCTCGCCTGCTTCCAGACCTTCATCGTCGCGCGCTGGCTCCAGGCCAACGCCGTCGGGGCCGACACCTGGGGCTTCGTCCTGACGACGATGCTGACGCTCACCACGGGCACCATCTTCGTCATGTGGCTCGGCGAGCAGATCACCGAGCGCGGCGTCGGCAACGGCATCTCGCTGCTCATCTTCGCGGGCATCATCATCGGCCTCCCGAGCGGCGTCATGCAGGTGATGGAGAAGGTTCGCAGCGGCGACACCTTCGCCGTCCTCGGCGTCATCTTCCTTGTCGCCATCCTGCTCGCCCTGATCGCCTTCGTCGTCTTCGTCGAGACGGCGCGGCGCAAGGTGCCGATCTCCTACGCCAAGCGCCACGTCGGCCGCCAGCTCGTCGGCGGCAAGCAGACGCACATGCCGATCAAGGTCAACATGGGCGGCGTCATCCCCGTCATCTTCGCCTCGTCGGTCTTAGCCATCCCGCAGACCATCCTCCAGTTCGTGCCCTACGACCCGAACGTGCAGGACTGGCGCTTCCGCGTCGCCTCCTTCTTCACGGCGTTCCACGGCGGCGACCCGTACTACGAGCTGCTCTTCGCCGCGCTCATCGTGCTCTTCACCTTCTTCTACATCACGATCATCTTCAACGTCGAGGAGGTGGCCGACAACCTGCGCAAGCACGGCGGCTTCATCCCCGGCATCCGGCCCGGCCGGAACACGGCGGAGTTCCTGAACACGATCCTGACGCGGCTGACTACGGTCGGCGCGATCTACCTCGTCGTCGTCGCGCTCATCCCGCAGATCATGCTGAGCGGCTTCAACGTCGGGCGGCTCCCGTTCGTCGGCGTCGGCCTCGAAGAGTTCGTCACGCGGACGCCGGGGCTGGGGTGGATTCCGCAGGGCATGGGCTACCAGTTCTACTTCGGCGGCACCAGCCTGCTCATCCTCGTCGGCGTCGCGATGGACACCGTCGCGCAGATCGAGGCGCAGCTCGTCATGCGCAACTACGAGGGCTTCTTCGGGCCGGGCAGCCGCCTGCGCGGCCGGAGGGGCTAGCGAATTTTTGATTGGCGATTTTTGATTTTCGGTCGGGAGACGGTCGCGCTCTTTGAATTCGGTTCCAATCGCAAATCAAGAATCTGAAATCGCAAATTCTTTATGTCGAAGATCATCGTCCTGATGGGCGCGCCGGGCGCGGGCAAGGGGACGCAGGCGCGCCTGCTGCAAGAGCGGCGGGGGCTGCCGCAGATTTCGACGGGCGACATCTTCCGCGCGCTCTCGAAGTCGGACTCGCCGCTCGCCGAGGAGGTGCGCGGCGTGCTGGCCGCGGGGCGGCTCGTCACGGACGAGCTGGTCGTCCGCCTCGTCGAGGAACGCACGTCGCGCGAGGACTGCCGCGGCGGCTACATCCTCGACGGCTTCCCGCGCACGACCATGCAGGCCGAGATGCTCGAAAGGCTCGCGGCCGCGCAGGGCCACGAGATCGTCGCCGTCCTGGTGGACGTGCCCTTCGACGTGCTGGAGAAGCGGATGACGGGCCGCCGGACGTGCCCGGTCTGCGGCGAGATTTACAACGTCTACTTCAAGCCGCCGAAGTCGGACGAGACTTGCGACCTGCATCCGGAAGTGCGGCTCACGCACCGCGCCGACGACAACGCCGAGACCATCCGGACGCGGCTCGCCACCTACGAGCGCGACACGCGGCCGCTCCTGGACTACTACGGCGCCTCGGGCCGCCTGCGCCGCGTCGACGGCACCCGCGACCCGGAGGCGATTTACGAAGAGATCGAAAAGGCCGTGAATCGTGAATCGTAAATAGAAAAAGCTGTTCTTACGATTCACGGTTCACGATTTACGATTCACAGCTTTGCCATGATCATCGGGAAGTCGAAGAAGGAGCTGGAGAAGATGCGGGCCGCGGGGCGGCTCGTGGCCGAGGTGCGCGAGGAGCTGCGCCGGATGGTGCGGCCCGGCGTGACGACGCTCGAACTCGACATGGCCGCCGAGCGGATGATCCGCGAAGCCGGCGCGCTCCCGACCTTCAAGGGCTACCACGGCTACCCGTTCTCGATCTGCGCCTCGGTCAACGAGCAGGTCGTGCACGGCTTCCCCTCGACCTACGCGCTCCAGGAGGGCGACATCTTCTCGGTGGACGTGGGCGCGACGCTCGGCGGCTTCGTCGGCGACACGGCCACGACCGTCCCCGTCGGGCAGGTCAGCGAAGACCGCCTGCGGCTCATCAGGGTCGCGGAGGAGTGCCTGGAGCGCGCCATCGCGCAGTGCTGGCCGGGCAGGCACCTGGGCGACATCGGCTGGGCCGTGCAGTCTCACGCCGAGGCCCACGGCTACTCCATCGTGCGCGACTACGTCGGCCACGGCATCGGCCGCCGGATGCACGAAGACCCGCAGATCCCGAACTACGGGAAGCCCGGCACGAGGGACAAGATCAGGGCCGGGTACGTCTTCGCCCTCGAGCCGATGATCAACATGGGGACGCAGCACACCAGGACGCTCAAGGACGGGTGGACGGTCGTCACCGTGGACGGGATGCCGAGCGCGCACGTCGAGCACACCGTCGCCGTCACCGAGGAGGGGCCGGAAGTTTTAACGCGCGTGGCCGGGGCCGCGGCGCAGGTCGAGACCGCGGGGGTCTGAAGGCCGGGCGTCCGCGGCGGCTTGGAGCGCGGCGATAACTATGTTATTATTCACAGTTTGCCGGCCTTCTCAGATTTTCACCTGAGCTGACAGGTATGGCGAAAGAAGATGCTATCGAGGTGATGGCGAAGGTCCTTGAGACCCTGCCGAACGCGATGTTTCGGGTGGAGTTGGAGGACAGCAAGCATCAGGTCTTGGCGCACGTCTCGGGCAAGATGAGGAAGAATTTCATCCGCATCCTGCCGGGCGACCGGGTCCTGGTCGAGCTTTCGCCCTACGATTTGAACCGCGGGCGCATCACGTACCGCTACAAGTGACGGCGGCCGGCGGGATTCCCGAAGAGGGGGTGAGGACGGATGAAAGTACGGGCTTCAGTCAAGAAGATGTGTGACAACTGCAAGGTCATCCACCGCAAGGGCGTCGTCCGGGTGATCTGCACCAACCCGAAGCACAAGCAGCGGCAAGGGTAGGGAATTTTTGATTGGCGATTTTTGCTTTCCGCTTGCCGGCCGCGCGCCGGTTTTCAACCGGAAATCAAAAATCAAAAATCGCGAATTGATTCGGAGAATAAGTAATGGCTCGTGTAGTTGGCGTCGACCTTCCGGTTAACAAGCGGATCGAGATCGGCCTCACGTACATCTACGGCATCGGGCGCTCGCGGGCGAACTCGATCCTCCAGGAGGCGCAGGTCAGCCCCGAGGTGCGTGTGCGCGACCTCGACGAGGGGCAGCTCAACCGCATCCGCCAGATCATCGAGGGGCAGGGCGAGGTCGAGGGCGACCTCCGCAAGCGCGTCCAGATGGACATCAAGCGGCTGATGGACATCGGCTGCTACCGCGGCCTGCGCCACCGCCGGGGCCTCCCCGTGCGCGGCCAGCGCACCCACACCAACGCGCGCACCCGCAAAGGCCCGCGCCGCGCCACCATCGCCAAGAAGAAGGCGCCGGGCAAGAAGTAGCAGGGCGGGTGTCAGATGCCAGGCGTTAGAAGTCAGTGAACGACTGGCTTCTAACCGACATCTGACATCCAACATCTAGCATCTGGATTTTTATGGCAAAAGCGACCACCGGAAAGAAGAAGACCTTCCGCAAGAAGGAGAAGAAGAACATCCCCGTGGGGATCGTTCACATCTCGGCGTCGTTCAACAACACGCTGATCTCGATCACCGACACGGAGGGCAACCTCGTCGCGCAGTCCTCTTCGGGCGCGCGCGGCTTCCGCGGCTCGCGCAAGGGCACGCCCTTCGCCGCGCAGCAGGCCGCCTACGAGGCCGCGAACAAGGCCAAGGAGGTCGGGATGCAGCAGGCCGAGGTGCGGGTCAAGGGGCCGGGCGGCGGGCGCGAGTCGGCCATCCGCGCCATCAACAGCGCCGGCATCCGCGTCACGCTCATCCGCGACACGACGCCGATCCCGCACAACGGCTGCCGCCCGCCGAAGCGGCGCAGAGTTTAAGGCATTTGCGGTTTTAGATTTTTGATTGGCGATTGATAGCGGCCGGGGCGCCCCTTTTTAAATCGCCAATCAAAAATCTAAAATCAAAAATTTCATTAACCTAAAGGACGAAGGGCCGCGGCCTACGCCGGCGCGGTCTGTAAACTTTTCCGTCTGACGTTTAGACCGGAGGCAAAAAGAAGTGGCTAGGTATCGAGCCGCGGTGTGCCGCCTGTGCCGCCGCGAAGGTGCGAAGTTGTTTTTGAAGGGCGACCGCTGCTACAAGCCGTCGTGCCCCATCGAGAAGCGCGGCACGCAGCCGCCCGGACAGCACGGCAACTCTCTGCGGCGCGGCAAGGCGCTCGCCGGCTACGGCCAGCAGTTGCGCGAGAAGCAGAAGGTCAAGCGCATTTATTTCATCCTCGAAGGCCAGTTCCGCAACTACTTCGAGCGCGCCGCGCGCATGAAGGGCATCACGGGCGAGAACCTGCTGACCCTTCTGGAGCGCCGCCTCGACAACGCCGTCTACCGCGCCGGCTTCGCCACGTCGCGCCGCCAGGCGCGCCAGCTCGTCAACCACGGGCACATCGAGGTCAACGGGCGCAAGGTCGACATCCCCTCGTTCCAGGTCAAGCCGGGCGACGTGATCGGCGTCCGCGAGGCGAGCCGCCGCAACCCGCACGTCGAGGGCGCGTGGCAGACGGCCGCCGGCCGCGGGCGGCCCAACTGGGTGGCCCCGGCCGAGGGCGGCGAGATGAGCGCCCGCGTCGTGACCACGCCGACGCGCGCCGACATCGACCGCTCGATCAACGAGCAGCTCATCGTCGAGCTTTACAGCAAGTAACGCGAAGCGTCCCCGGCG
>JALZHT010000098.1 GCA_030860645.1 Acidobacteriota bacterium | reverse complement strand
GCACAGAGAAGAAAATGTTTTCTCTGTGCCCTCTGTGCTTGCTCTGTGTTCTCTGTGTTTAAATGAGGTCGCGGTCAATCATCCTTCGGAGGAGTGCGACATGTCGAGAGCCTTCGGGGCCGCGCGCCTGTGCGCGGCGTTGTTGTTGGCGTCCCTCGCGGCCGCGGCGCAGCAGCCGCAGACGGCGGCGCAGGGCGTCGAGCAGGTGCGGGCGCGGTACACGAAGTACGAGTACCTGATCCCGATGCGCGACGGCGTGAGGCTGTTCACGGCCGTCTACGTGCCGAAGGACGCTTCGCAGCGCTACCCGTTCATGCTCATCCGCACGCCCTACTCGGTCGCGCCCTACGGCGTGGACAACTACCGCCCCGCGCTCGGCCCCTCGGAGCACTTCGAGAAGGAGGGCTTCATCTTCGTCTACCAGGACGCGCGCGGCCGCCACATGTCCGAGGGCGAGTTCCAGCAGGTGCGCCCGCACGTGCCCGAGAAGCGCGGCCCCTCCGACATAGACGAGAGCACCGACACCTATGACACCGTCGAGTGGCTCCTGAAAAACGTCCCGCACAACAACGGGCGGGTCGGGATGTGGGGCGTCTCGCAGCCGGGCTTCCACGTCGCCGCCGGCATCATCGACACGCACCCGGCCCTGAAGGCCGCCTCGCCGCAGGCCCCCACGGCCGACTACTTCATGGGCGACGACGTGTACCACAACGGGGCCTTCATGCTCGCCGCCAACTTCGGCTTCTACTCCTCGTTCGTCCCGCGCCGCGGCGCGCCGGAGCCGCCGCGGCCGAGCCTCCCCTTCGACCCCGGCACGCCCGACTCTTACGAGTTCTTCCTGAACCTCGGCCCGCTCGCGACCGTCAACGGGCGCCTGCTCGGGGGCCGCGCGCGCTACTGGCAGGAGATCGTTGACCACACCACCTACGACGACTTCTGGAAGCGGCGCTCGCTGTGGCGCTTCATGTCGGGCGTGCGCGCGGCCGTCCTGAACGTCGGCGGCTGGTTCGACGCCGAAGACCCGGTCGGGCCGTTCCACGTCTACCGCGCCGTCGAGCAGAAGAACCCCGGCGCGGTTAACCTGCTCGTGATGGGGCCGTGGCGGCACGGCGGCTGGTCGCGGCAGCCGGGCGACCGCCTCGGCAACGTCACGTTCGCCGTCAAGTCGGCCGAGGTCTTCCGCGAGCAGATACAGTTCCCGTTCTTCATGCACCACTTGAAGGACAAGCCCGCGGAGCTGCCCGAAGCCTTCATGTTCCTCACCGGCATCAACGAGTGGCGGCGCCACGCCGCGTGGCCGCCGGCCGGGGCGACGCCCGTCACGCTCTACTTCCGCGCCGCCGGGCGTTTGCACACGGAAGCGCCCGCCGAGGCCGGGCCGAACGCGTTCGACGAGTACGCGAGCGACCCGAACCGGCCCGTGCCTTACCTCGGCTACGTGACGGACGACTGGCAGTCCGAGTACGTCACCGAGGATCAGCGCTTCGCCGCGCAGCGCCCCGACGTGCTGACCTACGTGACCGAGCCGCTCGAAGAAGACCTCGTCGTCGCCGGCCCCGTCAAAGTCCGCCTCCACGTCTCGACCTCGGGGACGGACTCGGACTTCGTCGTCAAGCTCGTGGACGTGTACCCCGCGACCTACCCGCAGCCGGCCGCGCCCGAGGGCCAGCCCGTCCCGCCCAACGCCGTCCGCATGGGCGGCTACCAGCAGCTCGTCCGCGGCGAGCCTTTCCGCGGCAAATTCCGCAACTCCTTCGAGCGCCCCGAGCCGTTCACGCCGAACCAGCCGGCCGCCATCGCCTTCGACCTGCCCGACGTGTACCACGCCTTCCGCCGCGGCCACCGCCTGATGATCCAGGTGCAAAGCTCCTGGTTCCCGCTCGTGGATCGCAACCCGCAGAAGTTCATGGAAATTCCGAAGGCCGAGGCCTCCGACTTCCAGAAGGCCACGCAGCGCCTCCACCGCTCGCGCGCTCTCAACTCCTCGATCACGCTGCTGGTCGAAGGCAAGCCCCCGACTTCGGGTGAGATACTGTGTTCTCTGTCAAGCTGTTTTCGCCCACTCCGGGTCGAACGGCCTGCCCGTCTTGAGCACCCCGTAAGCCAGATGCACGAGCTTACGCATGACTGCCCCAATGATCGCCATCTTGCTCTTACCGCGCCGGCGCAAGCCCTCCGCCCACTGCTGGAAGAACGGGCTGCACCGCAGCGCCGTCACCGCCGGGAAGTAGAGCGCCTTGCGCAGCCGTGCGTTACCGATCTTCGAGAGCCGCACCCGCCCGCGCACGGAACTACCCGACTGGCGCTCGCGCGGCACCAGCCCGGCGAAGGCCGCCACCTGCCGCGCGTTGCGGTACTCCTTGATGTCAGGCACCTCCGCCAACAGCGCCGCGGCCGTCGCCTCGCCGACGCCGGGGATCGAGTCGAGCAACTCGCTCTGCTGCTTGAGCGTCGGGTGGCGGTCGATGTGCTCACGGATGAGCGCCTGCGTGCGCCTGATCTGCTCCGAGAGGTGCGCGATCAACTCCTCGACCGAGGCCCGCACCGGCTCGACCGCGATGCCCGCCGCGAGGCGGTTAACTTCCGCGGTGCGCATCTCGACGAGCGACTCCAGCCGGCGGACAAGGGCCTGTAGTTCGCGCACTTCCCCGGCGGGCGGCAGCCAGGCGGGCGGGCGCCGCTCCGCGCAGAAGCCGGCGATCAAGGAGGCGTCCACGCGGTCGGTCTTGGTGCGCGTGAGGTGGCTCTGCGCGTAGGCTTTAATGGCCGCCGGGTTGACGACGCTCACGGTGTGCCCGCGCTCGTGCAGGTAGATGGCGAGCGCCTCGCCGTAAGTGCCGGTGGCCTCCAGGCAGGCGTGCACGCGGCCGGCGCCCTGCCGCTCCAGCCAGTCCGCGAGCTGAGAGAAGCCGGCGGCAGTGTTAGTGAAGACCTTGTGGCGGAGCTTGCCGCTCTCACGCGCGAGGCAGGCGTTGAACTTCAGCTTGGCGACATCGAGGCCGAGTGCGGGAAGTGTCATCGGGAGGCTCCTCGTGCTGCGGCGCCCTGCCAGCCTTGCGAATGCAAGCTCTGCTTCGGCGAGAAGCGGCTTCAGATACTGTCCGGCCTGTGGTGGCGCGCGCAAGGTGTAAGCGCCGGGAGCGTCATCTCACCCGCAGACTCTGTGGGTCTGATGCCGGGCACAGCTTCACCGGCGCCGCTGCTGAAGTGAATACTTGCCGCTTCAGCAGTCTTACGTCAACATACAATGCCGGGCGTTAGGCGGAGGGGCGAGGGATGAGCTACGAGAGCTTGTACTCTGACTTGGTGCAGCGGCACCTGGGTAGAAAGCCCGTGCCATCGGACGGCTCGTCTGATGCCGAGCTCGACGAAGCGGAGGGCCGGCTCGGCTCCCGATTGCCTGCGGCCGTCCGCCGGTATTACCGGGTGGCCGGCAACCTTGTGGAGTTGAACCACGCGCACAATTTGTTGTTCGCCCCCTCCGATTTACACATGTGCGAGGGGTTCCTCATCTTTATGGAGGAGAACCAGGCGGTCGTCCATTGGGGCATCAGGGCGGGCGAACTGACCGAGGATGATCCGGACGTTTGGCAGCGGGTCAACGTGGTGCCGCCCGAATGGTATTCGGAAGAGATGACATTCTCCGAGTTCATCGTCCGGACGCTCGACTGGCAGGCCGGGCTTGAGGGGGCTGACCCCGTCTAAACTCCTCCGCTACTCCTTCAGCGTCTTGAGCGAGAGGACGACGAAGGTGCCGATGCCGCCGCAGGCGACGAGGAGGGCGATGAGGGCGGGCGAGTCGAGGCGGGAGGCCGAGAGGAGGAGCGAGGGCCAGAGCAGGAGCAGCGTGTAGACTTTGGCGCGCAGGGGCATCCCGCGCCGCTCCTTGATGTTGGTGATGTAGGGGCCGAGGTACTTGTTCCCGAGCAGCCGCCGGTTGAGCCGCTCCGACCCGCGCACGAAGCAGGCCGAGGCCAGCAGCAGAAACGGCGTCGCCGGCAAAAGCGGCAGCACGATGCCCAGCACGCCGAGGCCGACGCACACGGTGCCGAGCGTGTTCAGCACGATTTTCGTCAGCAGACTCATCGGGACAACATCCTAACAGAAGAAACGGCGAACGCGGAGCGATGAACTGTAGAGGACTTGCTTTCAGTTCATCGCCCCACGTTCGTCGTTTGTCCTGTGGACGGCCGCCGCGGAGTTGGTTTATGCTGCACGCTCCACGTCTCTGAATAATCCTTCACAGGGAGCGTAGCTAAAGATGCCAGAACTCACGTGCCGCCTCGCGCGGGCGGCCATGACCCTCGCGCTGCTGTGCGCGCTCGCCCCGGCCGCCGCCGCGCAGGAGCCGACGCCGTCGCCCACCCCCGAAACTCCGGAAGACCCTTCCACCGAGATCAAGTCTTACGAGCGCCTGGAGTGGCGGCAGATCGGCCCGGCCAACATGGGCGGGCGCACGGCCGATGTCGAGGGCGTGCCCGGCAACCCGCACGTCGTCTACGTCGCCACGGCCTCGGGCGGGCTGTGGAAGACGACCAACGGCGGCGTGCGCTGGACGCCGGTCTTCGAGAGGCAGGGCACGATCTCCATCGGCGACGTGGCGCTGGAGCCGGGCAACCCCGAAGTGGTCTGGGTCGGCACGGGCGAGTCGAACGTGCGCAACTCGGTCTCGTTCGGCGACGGCGTCTACAAGTCGACCGACGGCGGGAAGACGTGGCAGCACGTGGGGCTGCGGGACTCGGAGCGCGTCTCGCGCATCCTCGTCCACCCCCGCGACCCGAACACGGTCTACGTCGGCGCGCTCGGCCACGCCTTCGGCCCCAACGAGGAGCGCGGCGTCTTTCTGACGACCGACGGGGGGCGGACGTGGGCGAAGACGCTCTACGTGGACAACGAGCACGGCGTCGCCGACATGGACCTTGACCCCTCGAACCCGAACGTCGTCTACGCCGCGATGTGGAAGTTCCGCCGCACGCCGTGGACGCACACCTCGGGGAGCGAGAAGGGCGGCGTCTTCCGCTCGCTCGACGGGGGCCGGACGTGGAAGAAGTTGGAGGGCGGGCTGCCGAAACTGGTCGGCCGCATCGGCGTCAAGGTCGCGCCCAGCAACCCTTCGGTCGTCTACGCCATCACCGAGGCGAAGGACGGCACGCTCTGGCGCTCGGACGACCGCGGCGAGACGTGGCGCAACGTCTCGAAGGAGACGCGCATCGTCTCGCGCGGCTTCTACTACACCGATTTGAGAGTTGACCCGCAGAACGAGAACCGCGTCTACGCCATCGCCTCGACGCTCTTCGTCTCCATCGACGGCGGGCGCACCTTCCGCTCCATCACGGGCCGCACGCACATAGACTACCACGCGCTCTGGATCGACCCGCAGAACCCGAAGAGGATGTGGCAGGGGCAGGACGGCGGCGTCGCCGTCTCCTACGACGCGGGCGAGACGTGGGAGTACGTCAACAACATGCCGCTCGGCCAGTTCTACCAGCTCTCGGCCGACAACCGCGAGCCGTTCTACTACGTGATGGGCGGCCTCCAGGACAACGGGACGTGGGCGGGGCCTTCGCGCACGCGCGAGCCGGCCGGGATACTCAACGACGACTGGCGCATGATCTCCTTCGGCGACGGCTTCTTCGCCATCAACCACGCCGACGACCCCGACCTCTACCTGACGGAGTCGCAGGGCGGCAACATCGTCCGCACCGACATGCGCACGCGCGAGCAGCAGCTCGTCGTCCCCTACATGGGCGACGACGGCGGCCCCGCCGAGACGGCCCGCTACCGCTTCAACTGGAACTCCCCCATCGTCCAGTCGCCGCACGACAAGGACACCGTCTACCTCGCCGGCAACGTCGTCTTCCGCTCCACGGACTTCGGCAAGACGTGGGCGACCATCAGCCCCGACCTGACGACCAACGACCGGAGCAAGCAGAAGGACGCGGGCGGCCCCGTCGCCTTCGAGAACACCGGCGCGGAGTTCCACACCACCATCATCAGCCTCGCCGAGTCGCCCCTGCGCGCGGGCCACATCTGGGCCGGCTCCGACGACGGCCAGCTCCAAGTCACCGCCGACGGCGGGAAGACGTGGACGAACCTGACGCCGAACGTCCCCGGCCTCGCGCCCAACTCCGCGGTCTCGCACGTCGAGCCTTCGCGCGCGGATGTCAATGTCGCTTACGTCTCCTTCGACCGCCACATGCTCGACGACTTCCGCCCCTACGTCTACAGGACGGCGGACGGCGGGCGCACCTTCCGCAACATCACCGGCAACCTCCCGCCGAAGGCCCACGTCTGGGTCGTGCGCGAAGACCCGAAGAACCCGCGCCTGCTGTACGCCGGCACGGAACTCGGCCTCTTCGTCTCCTACACCGGCGGCAACACTTGGACTACTCTCGGCCTCAAGAACCTGCCGCACGTCGCCGTCCACGACATCCTCGTCCACCCGCGCGACAATGATTTGATACTCGCCACGCACGGCCGCTCCGTCTGGATCCTCGACGACGCCACGCCCGTCCAGCAGCTCACGCCCGAGGTCGCGCGCCGCGACGCGCACCTCTTCGACGTGCGCCCGGCCCTGCGCTTCACGACCAGGTTTACGCGCTACGGCATCGGCGACAAGGTCTTCGCCGGGCCGAACCCGCCCTACGGCGCGCTCATCAGCTACCACCTGCGCGAGAAGCCCGACGAGAAGATGAAGGTCAAGATGCAAATCCTCGACTCTCAGGGCAAGCTCGTCAACGAGCTGGAGAACGTGGCGAAGGAGAAGGGCCTCAACCGCGTCTCGTGGAACCTGCGCTACGGCGGGCCGCGGGTGCGCCGGCCGCCGACCGACGAGGAGACGCAGTTCACGGGGCCGCCCCGCGGCCCGCTGGTGCTGCCCGGCAGCTACACCGTGAAGCTCTTCGTCGGCGACAAGACGTTCGAGCGCCCGGTCGTCGTCCGCCTCGACCCGACCATCAGCGTCCCGGCCGACGACCTGCGCGGGCAGCACGACATGGCGCTCGGCCTGCGCGACATGCAGTCGGCCACCAACACGGCGCTGCGCACGCTCGACAGCCTCAAGACGCAGATCGAGTCCGTCGAGCGCACCGCGAAGGATCGTCTGGGGGAGATGCCGAAGGAGCTTGCGGACAGGCTGGCGGAGCAGAAGAAGCGCGTCGAGGAGTTGCAGAACCGGCTGGCGCAGCCCGAGGGCGGCCTCGGCTTCGAGGGGCGCGCGCAGCTCGTCGACAAAATCGGCAACCTCTTCTTCACCGTCGACGGGGCGAACGCCGCCCCCACCCGCGCGCAGCGCGACCTCTACGCCGAGTTGCAAAAAGAGTTCGACGCCCGCGTCGCCGAGGTCAACCGCTTCCTCCGCGAGACCGTCCCCGCGCTCAACGAAGTGCTCCGCCGCTTCGACGCCCCCACGCTGATGACGGGCAAGCCCATCGAAAAGGAGTAGGCAGTAGGCTCCGCACGGCGGGCGCTGACGCCGGCACGCGAAAGATTCATTGGCGAACGTCTTTCTACCGGCCCCCGGCTACTGTCTCCTGTCTACTTGAGTATGGCCCCGCAGGTCGCCATCGTTTTCGGTCTGACGTTCGTGATCCACCTGGTGGGCACGCTCGCCTACGCGTTGAGGATCGCGGGGGTGAGGACGGGGCGGGTGGCCGTGTCCTTCGCGCTCTTCAACGTGCTGATGCTGTTGTCGCGCACCGCGAACACGTTCCAGGGGCCGCTGCTGGCGAAGCACGTCGAGGGGAACATCCTGCGCGGGACAACGGCCGGGGCCGAGGCCGACTTCCGCTGGCTCCTCGCGGCCGCGCCGCTCGCCACCCTGACCGGCGCGCTGCTCCTGCCGACGGCGCAGCGGATGTTCGCCGCCGCCATCGAGTCGTTCGCCCGCCACCGCTCGGTGCCGCGCCTGCTCTGGCGCGGCCTGTCGCCCACGGGGCTCCGGTACGCGCGGGCGGCCGCGCGCGCGCCGGCGAGGGAGAACCTGACGCGCCTGCACCTGGGCGGCGCGCCGCTCGGCATCCTCTGCTCCAACGTGCTGGCGACGGCGCTCATCACCGTCGGCGTCTTCGCGTCGCTCCACGCCGGCTACCTCCACCCGGAGCTGCGCGTGACGGCTAACAACCTCTCGCCGGTGGTCAACGCGCTCTCGACCGTCCTGCTCTTCGTCTGGATCGACCCGTACCTGTCGATCCTGTCGGACGACGTGGTCGCGGGGCGCGCCACCGACGCCTTCTTCCGCCGCGCGGTCGTCCTCTTCGTCGGCGGCCGCCTCCTGGGGACGCTGCTCGCCCAGCTCCTCCTCCTCCCGGCGGCGGAGATCATCGTGGCTGTCGCCAAGCTTTTGTGAAATCGTCCGTTTAGAGTGAGCCGAAAAATTAGCCACAGAGACACGGAGAAGCAGATGATGATTATTGTCGAGGGGGAGTTGAGCGATTCATTGGGCGCGGATTCGAAGCCGCGGCGAACAGGCCGCCCAACCCTCCCTCAAACAGACCGCCTGTCTTTTGTTTTCCCTGTGGCTCTGTGTCTCCGCGGTACTTCTGAGCCGCGTGATTGGCCGGGAAGGTTCGAAGATGTCGAGTGAGTCGGAGGGAAGGGCGCAGGGCGCGACGCCGGAGGTGAGCGTCGTGATGCCGGTGCGCGACGGGCGGGCGTTCCTCGACGAGAGCGTCGGCAGCATCCTCGCGCAGACGTTCCGCGACTTCGAGTTCGTCATCCTCGACGACGCGTCCCTCGACGGCACGGCCGAGGCCCTGCGCGAGTGGGCGCGGCGCGACGCGCGCATCCGGGTCATCGAGTCGCCCCGCCGGCTCGGCCTCTCGGGC
>JALZHT010000097.1 GCA_030860645.1 Acidobacteriota bacterium | reverse complement strand
CCCCCGCCCGGGGCAGGTCGCCTGACTGTTGCGTCGTCGGGAGCCAGGCGCGTGCTCCACTCCCGCGAGGTTCTCAGGGCTTACAGCGAGGCGTGTTCGGCGTAGACGATGCCCTCGGCGTAGACGATACCCTCAGCGTAGACGATACCCTCAGCGTAGACGATGCCCTCGGCGTAGACGATGCCGTCGGAGAACAGCCTGTCTGACATCAGGAGGCGGTCGGCGGAGGTGATGCCCTCGGCGTAGACGATGCCCTCGGCGTAGACGATGCCCTCGGCGTAGACGATGCCGCCGGCCAGCATGATGCCGTGGGCCGTCGTCTGCCCGTCGGCGAGGACGATGTTGTCGCTCTTCGTGAGCCGCTCCGCGTAGACGATGCCTTCGGCGTAGACGATGCCGTCGGACGTCAAAATCCCTTCGGCGTAGACGATCCCTTCCCCGCGCATGACGGCGTCGGCCAGCATGAGGCGGTTCGTCAGCATGATCCCGTCGCTGAGGAGTCGGCTGTCGGCGGAGACGCTGCCCTCCGCGTAGACGATGCCGCTGCCGAGCATGACGCCCTCGGCGTAGACGATGCCGCTCGCCTGCGTGTAGCCATCCAGGAGCATGATGCCTTCGGCGTAGACGATGCCTTCGGCGTAGACGATGCCGCCGGAGAGGATGATGCCGTCGGCGAGCTCGATGCCGTTCAGCATCAGCGGGCGCTCGTTGAAGAGGATGCCGGTCGAGTAGAGCACGCGGTTGGCGTTGGCGAACGTCTCGCCGCCGATGCGGAACGGGCCGCTGACGGAACTGAGCGTGACGTTCGGGCGGAGGATTTGGCTGCCGGCGCGCAGCTTGTCGGCGTTCGGGACGACGGCGCGCGCGAGCGCCACGGCCCCGGCGGCGTTAACCTGACCCGCGCCCTGCGTGAGCAGGCTCTGGAGCTTGCTGCCGAAGAGCACGGCGGGGAGAGCGTCGGCCGTGCGCACCAGCGCCGCCTTGACCAGCGCCGGGGTCAGGGACTTGTTGGCTTCGAGCATCAGGGCGACCGTGCCGCTGACGACCGGGGCCGAGAACGAGGTGCCGTAGTAGGTGTAGTAGGCGTTCTGGAGCGCCCCGTTGCCGGCGGGCTGCACGACGCGGTCGGGACGCTCGACGGCCATGTGCGGCGTGCCGTCCTGCGACATCGGGGCGGCGAGGCCGCGGCCCGGAGCGACGAGGTCGGGCTTGGCGAGGTGGTCAACGGCGGTCGGGCCTTTGGAGGAGAACTGCGCCATCCTGTCGTCGGAGCGGCGGGCCGTGGCGCACGAGTCCGAGGCGCCGACCGTGATCACGTAGGGGCTGTTGCCGGGGCTGTTGATGCCGCCGTAGACCGGGCGGTAGATCGGGTCGCCGTTCTTCTTGTGGTCGATGATCTCGTCGGTGCGGCCGTGGTTGCCGGCACTGGCGACGACGACGAGGCCCGACTTGACGGCGCGCTCGACGGCGCGGGCGAGCGGGTCAATCGTGACCGACTCGCGCACGGGCGTGCCGATGCTCATGTTGAGGACGCGGATGTTGAAGCGCTTCTGGTTGACGATGGCCCAGTCGACGGCCGCGAGTGCCGCGCTCGTCGTGCCCGTGCCGTCGTCGCCGAGCACCTTGAGGTCTATGAGGGAGGCTTCCGGAGCGATGCCGGCGTAGTCGGCCGCGTAGCCGCGTGAGGCCGCGCCGCTGCCGGCCGCCACGCCCGCCACGCCCGTCCCGTGCCCGTTGCGGTCAGCGTAGCCGACGCCGTTCGACTGCTCCGAGCCGGAGCTGGCCGTGAAGTCGACCGCGGCGACGACGCGCGACTTGCCGTCGTTCGCGGCGAAGTCGGGGTGGTTGCTGCTGATGCCGCTGTCGAGGATGGCGATGCCGACGCCCTTGCCGGTGACGCCGGGGGCGCCCTTCACGCCCGCCTGCGCCAGCGCCGCGCCGGTCGTCTCGCGCGTCAACGCCATCTGCGCCGTGAGGCGGCGGTCGGGCGAGACGTACTCGACATCGGGGCGCGCAGCCAACTCGGTCAGTGAGGAGCGGGGGACGGTGGCCGTCACGGCGTCGAGCACCTGGAAGTCGCGCTCCTTGCGCCCGCCCTGACCTTTGATCGCGCCGTCGTGTGAGGCGGAGGGGCGGCCCTTGGTCTGGATGACCACGCTCACCATCTCGCCGGCGTCGCCGGCCGCGGCGAACTCCGGGGCGAGCTTCGAACGGCGCTCAGCAGCCTTAGCGTTCTGCTTGGCCGGGGCGGCGAGGGTCGCGAGCGGGGCGAGGAAGGTGCTGACGAGGGCGACGACGATGAAGCTGGAGGTGATACGACGCAACATTAGGGGTTCCTTCTTTCCTGAGCTTCCCTCTGCGCGCCTGCCCGCGCGTCTGGGGGGAGGGAAGTTGCGGGGTCTTTCAAAGTATCTTCCGACCGTTGAAGGGTTCCGCGACGACCGTGAGAGGTCAAAACCAAGAGCTCTAGGCCGCATCACTCTTGCCCGCGGAACCCTTTCAACGATCTGCCCACCCCTAGTTCAACCGCCGTGCCACTCCCGGCCCCCGCCCCAACGACCCTAAATCACAAGATTTTCAAGGACTTTCCCCGCCTTGCAACATCCCTCCAAACCCACCCCCACGTCCCAGATTTTGGATACCCCGTATCCACCTCCTGCAACATCCTTTGCATATCCAGATTTTTATTAAGAAATCAGCATCCAGGCTAGAATGTATACGCTGTTACCACTGCATACCGTGTATACATAAAAGGGGCTTTGCCTAACGGAACCTTTTAGGCGCGTCCCGTTGGGCAGGCTGATTTTCTGTTGGGCAGACTACATTTTGGGGCTTTGTCTCAAAAGTTACTTCATCCCGTCGCGGGGTTTGCCGTCGGCCTTCCCACTCCGACGCCGGGAGTAATCAATGAGGAAGTAGATGAGGAGGGCGACGGGAGCGCCGATGAGGAGAAGCGCGACGCCGAGGGCCGCGAGCACTTCGAGAAGTGGCGGGAGATGTAGATATGTGAGAAGCATACGGTTAGCCCTCTCTCCTGAAGTTAGGCTAGATGCCGGGTCAGTGTCTCGGCTTGGCCGGGAGCTTGGCGGGAAGATCAAGGTTGTCGTCTATCAGCGTATCTAAGCAGACACCGGCAGCGCGGGCGTAGCTCAAGAGGACGGCAAGCGGCGGCTCATTCTTCCCCAGTTCGTATTCTGAGATTCGCTTGTAATCAAGAACTTCGCCGAACCCCAGACGCCGTAGCATCTCACTCTGGGAAAGTCCTAACGCCTGCCGAATCTGTAAAAGCTTCCCGGCAAGGCGCTCCTGCCTCATGCGCGGCCTCTTCCCCATCAGGAGACGCCCCCCGATAGGAAATAAGGCTTGCACTCATCTGTGAATACAGATGATATGCTATTGCGTAACATAGTCGCCGTGAGTATGAACCTCTCAAACTCAACGGCGGCGCTCATCACTCCTTTGAGGTTGAGGCCACAAGCTACGCACCCGACCCGTTGCCTTTAGTTTTCAAAGAATAGAACCCGCGCAGGATAGCACAGGAGCCTCACATGAGCATTCTAGTTTGGGATTAGAGACGGGGGTGCTCGGGCAGGGCATCCCTTTAGCGCGCCCCGCTGTCGGCCAGAGGCGGGGCGCGTCGCACGCCCGCGTCGGAACGGAGCGGGCCGTGCCGAGGGGCCGCGCACGTCCGTTGCTGCGCTTGTGGTAGTTCGCGATGAACCGCTCGTGGATGGTGGACTAAAACCCCGCTGGCCCGAAAGTTTGTAGCTTGCCAAAAAGTGGGGTGAGGGGCGGGGCGGGAATCTAACGTGCCCCGCCGTTCTCTTTGCGCGTGGATGCCTGGCAGTGTTTGCAGAGCGTGGCGTCGGGTGGCAGTTCGGCCGTGATGTTCGGGGTCCGGCGTCCCTCTTTGAACATCTTGAGGTCGTAGCGATCCGCCCTGACGCCGCACGGCGGGGGGGCACTGCCGCTGTCCGGGTATTGCAGGATGTGGTAGACGCCGCTTTTGCCTTTGGTGAAGACCATAACCATCCGTCCTCCGCGAATGATTTGCTTACATCAAAGAGTTTGCGGCACGCGAAGTAGCAAGAGTAGTACCAACCCTGGCCTCCCTTTTTTAAAATTATTTTGAGATTTTGTGGAGCGCAGTCTGTAAGATGGCCCACACCTTCAGACCACCCCTCCCCGGAATTTAGGCATCAGCTTCAACCCGTGAGTGGCTCGAGTGGGACGGCGGAGGTCGTGGCAGAGACAGTTGCCCGGGAACTATTCCGTCGGCGTTTACGAGCGAGGCGGGCCGCCCCCGGGGCCCCAGTAGTAGACGACAATCATTATGAGGAGCCCGACGAGCAGGATCAGGAAGATGCCGGCGATCAGGAGGAAGTAGGTCAAGGTGGGGAGAGTCTAGCGCAGAAGGAGAGGGCGGCGATAGTCGGTTTGCCGCCCCCTGACCGGCGGGCGCGGCGTGTCAGGTGACAGCGTTTCGTGTCTTGGTTTGCCCGGCTGCTGGTCTCAAGGTGAAACCGGAGCAGAGGCGCTTGAAAATATTCGGGATGCGATTTCTGAGTATCTTGCTGCTGTTGACGATCTCGCGGAGGATGTCGAAGGTTAGCGAGTCTTTCATCGTGAACTTGACTCGCAGCATGATGACGGCGGGGTAACGTCATGACTTTTACAGTTGAATATGAGCAGGAAGAGGACGGGCGGTGGCTGGCGGAAGTCCTGGAGCTTCCGGGCGTGCTCGCTTACGGGCAGACATCCGAGGAAGCCATAGCTAAGGCCCAGGCTCTCGCGCTGCGGGTGCTGGCCGACCGGCTGAAGGCTGAAGATTTGTAAGGGTGTTATTCCTGCCTCGCCTACCTGCGCAACCTCACGCCGAATTAAACAGCGAATGACGCCGGGCGTGCTTTGGCAGGTCGTCGGGGTTCGCCGTCTTTTAGCCGAGGCTTTCGGAGGCGTTGGCGGGTTCGAAGAGGTGGTTGTGGGTGCCTTTGCGGACGCGGGTGAGGGGGAAGATGTCGACTTTGAGGGCGTCGGCGTAGTGGAGGAGGGGGTCGCCGGGCGGGGCGGGGAGGCCGAGGGCTTCGAGGACGGTGGAGTCGTGGGAGGCGAGCGCGGCGCGGCGCAGGGGCCACGGGGCGTGGGAGACGCGGAGGCGGTAGAGTTGTTCGCGGTAGGCCGTGTAGAGGCAGTAGCGCTCGGTGAGGAAGAAGGCGAGCGAGTCGGGTTCGGATTGCGGGAGCGGCTCGTCGAAAGTCCAGGTGGCGCGGAAGGCGGCGGGGCCGGGGTCGGCGGCGACGCGGTCGGAGGCGTAGTCTATGGTGCGGTCGCGCTGGCGGAGGCTCATGCGCGCGTGGTAGTAGGGGAGGAAGAAGAACTGGCGCGCGCACCAGGCGGCGACGGGGCTGTTGATGTCCATCGAGAGGAAGATGACGCCGGGGACGCCGTCGAAGTGGACGTAGGTGCGGACGTTCAGCTCGTGGAAGGCGCTGAGGCCGGGGAAGGGCGGCGTCACGTAGGGGCGCACGCCCCACATCGTGAAGGGCACGACGCCGACCCACGCCTGGCCCTCGAAGGTGTCGATGGAGAGCATCGGCGGGACGAGCGGGCGCAGGAGCTTGGGCGCGACCGGCCAGTGCATGAAGAGGAGCTTGCCCCACCACTGCCGCATCAGCGGCAGCCCGCGCGGTCGCTTCCGGATGGAGAGGCGGTCGATGAATTGTCTCGACATGGTCGGGTCAGCGGGGGGCTACCGGCGGCCGCCCTTGCGGCGTTGTTCGATCCGCTTGATGCGCCCTTCGAGCCACGGGCGGACGCTCGGGTTGATGTGGAGGCACTGCTCGAAGTCGCGCCGGGCCTCTTCGTCCCGCCCGAGGAGCAGGAGGACGCCGCCGCGGTTCCCGTAGAGGAACGCGAAGTGCGGCGCGAGTTCGATGGCCTTGCCGTAATCGGCGAGCGCGCCTTCGGGGTCGCCGGCGCTCTCGCGGGCGGAGGCGCGGTTGTTGTACCCGGCCTCTTCGAGCGGGGCCAGCTCGATCTCACGCGTGTAATCGGCGATGGCCTTTTGGAATTCGCGCTGATGCTCGAAGGCGAGGGCGCGACCGCCGTAGGCGGAATGGAATTTCGGGTCGAGTTCGAGCGCCCGGCCGAGGGCGGCGAGGGCGGCGTTTAACTGGTTCTGCCGGGCGAGGACGCGCCCGCGCCGAAAATGTGCCTCGGCCGAACCGGGCAGCAGGCGCAGCGCGCGCTCGTCGTCGGCCAGCGCCCCCGCGTCGTCATTTTTGTCTTCCTTCGCCTGCCCGCTCTTCAGCCAGTCCTCCGCCGGGAGAGTGGACTGCGCCGCCGCGGGGGCGGCCGTCAGCAGGAGTGCGAGCAGGAGAAAGCTTTTCATAACCCCTCAGATGAGAGACGAAATTTGACATCGCGTCGGGGGCAAAGAATAATGCCTCGCCTTTGGCGTCTACTTTCGACGGCGCGCCGCGACGGCCCGGCCGCGTTGGGATCAACACCCGCTTTCTGTGAGAGGCCGCCGCACGCGATGAAGTTGACCGCCGCCCTCATCCTCCTGCCAGCCCTCCTGCTCGTCGCGCCCGCGTCGCAGGTCAGCAAGGATAACCCGAAATCGGCCGCGCCGCCCGAAAAAGTGTGGCCCGGCCCGCCGCCTACCATCGTCGTTGACCCCGGCCACCCGTCCGAGGTCTCCAGCGGCCGCGCGATGCAGCACGGGACGAACGAGACGCGCGTCGCCTGGGCGGTGGCGCTCAAGCTGCGCGAGGCTTTGGAGGCGCGCGGCTACGGGGTCGTGCTGACGAAGTCGCGCGAGGACGAGTTGGTCAGGAACCGCGACCGCGCCGCGGTGGCGAACCGCGCGCGGGCCGCGCTGATGGTGCGCCTGCACTGCGACGCCAGCGTCGAGAGCGGCTTCGCCGTCTACTACCCCGACCGCGCGGGGCGCGCGAGGGACGGGACGGTGGGGCCGGGCCGCGCCGTCGTCGAGGGGAGCCGCCGGGCCGCCGCGTCCGTCCACGCCGCGATGGCCGAGGGGCTTTCTGACGCGCTCAGAGACAACGGCGTGCGCACCGACTACCAGACGAAGGTCGGGCGCGCGCAGGGCGGCGCGCTGACCGGCTCGATCTACTCGGAGGTGCCGGTCGTCACCGTCGAGATGGTTGTCCTCAGCGACGCGCGTGATGCAGAATTCATCAAGGCCGAGGAGGGGCAGCGGCGGATGGCCGAGGCGATTGCCGACGGCGTCGCCCGCTTCCTCGCCCCGGCGGGAAAGAAGGATTTTTGATTTTAGATTTTTGATTGGCGATTTGAAGTCGTCAGTTATCAGTTTCAGTTAAAGACAAAAACTGATGGCTGACGACCGAAAACCAAATCAAAAATCGCCAATCAAAAATCTAAAATCACTTGAGGAGCATCCCCCGATGTCTTTCACGTACGTGAAGCTGAGACGCTGGTTAGTCGTGCTCGCGCTCGCCGTCGTCCCGGCGCTGGGTCTGTCGGCCGGCGCGCAGGAGAACTCGGTCGAGAAGCTTCAGGCGCTCGACTTCTCGAAGCAGAAGCTGGCGCGCGAGCAGTTGAAGGAGCTGACGCTCTGGGACTTGCAGATGTTGCGCGGCATCGTCTTCGGGCGCCACGGGCGCGTCTTCAAAGACCGCGACATCCAGGGCTTCCTCCGCGAGCAGGAGTGGTACAAGCCCAACCCGAATTTCACCAACTCGCTCCTGAACGAGACCGAGCGCGCCAACCTCGACCTCATCCGCGAGATGGAGGCGGCGCAGCACGAGAAGATCGAGCCGGGCGACCTGCGCTGGTGGCAGAGCCGCCCGATGACGGCCGAAAACCTCGGCACTCACACCGCCGCCGAGTGGCGCATCCTGCGCGCCGAGGTCGAGGCCGTCCACGGCAAGCGCTTCGACGACCAGCCCTGGCTCCAGCAGTATTTCGAGGAGCGCTACTGGTATAAGCCCGACCCGTCTTACGACGCCAGGCGGCTCTCGGCCACCGAGCGGCGCAACCTCGCCGCCATTGACGCCGCGCAGCGCAAGGGCCGGCAGGTCGCCCTCTCGCCCGGCGACCTCGAACACTACGAGAACCGCGAGATCACCGAACAGATGCTCGCCGGCCTCAGCCTCCACGAGCTGCGCCTGCTGCGCAACGAGATTTACGCGCGCCGCGGCCGGCAGTTCCGCACCGAGTGGCTGGCGCAGTACTTCTGGAGCCAGCCCTGGTACGTGGCGCGCGAAGAGGAGGGCGAGCCGGAGCTTTCGGCCGTCGAGAAGAAGAACGTCGAGACCATCGTCGCCTACGAGCGCAAGATCAAGGACGAGCTGAGCCGCAAGCCGCTCCCGAAGGGGCTGCTCGAAGGCATGTTCCTCGAAGACGCGCGCAAGCTCCGGCAGGAGATTTACGCGCGCCACGGCAAGGTCTTCAAAGACCGCTGGCTCCAGAAATATTTCCAGAGCTTCGACTGGTACAAGCCGAACCCGCGCTACACGGACGCCGCGCTCTCGGCCGTCGAGCGCCAGAACGTCGCCTCCATCGCCGCCTACGAGAAGAAGGCGACCAGCGTCCTCGACGCCGTCGAGGGTTGATAAGGCTCGGCGAGTCCCGCGTGCCGGGACAGAAAAGAAATGATGAGTGCGGAGTGCAGAGTGCAGAATGAAAACCAAGTCCTCTTTCATTCTGCACTCTGCGCTCTGACTTCTGCGCTTAATGATGAATTGTCCTAACTGTCAGACGCCTCTGCGCGAGGGCGCGCAGTTCTGCACGCGGTGCGGGACGCGCACGTCGGCGGCCGACGCGGCACCGGCGCCCGCGCGG
>JALZHT010000096.1 GCA_030860645.1 Acidobacteriota bacterium | reverse complement strand
CGACCCGTGCACACCTACTCCATCGTGGCGCGCGACCCGCGCACGGGCGAGATGGGCGTGGCCGTGCAGTCGCACTGGTTCTCGGTCGGCTCCATCGTCTCGTGGGCCGAGGCGGGCGTCGGCGCGGTCGCCACGCAGTCTTTCGTTGATCCTTCTTACGGCCGCAACGGGCTGGAACTGATGCGCGGCGGGCGCGCGGCGGGCGACGCCCTCAAGTCCCTGCTCGAACGCGACGCGGGGCGCGACGTGCGGCAGGTGGCGATGGTGGACGCGCGCGGCCGCGTCGCCGCGCACACCGGCGCGAAGTGCATCGAGGCCGCCGGCCACCGCACCGGCGAGAGCTACTCGGTGCAGGCCAACATGATGGCGAACGCGCGCGTGTGGCCCGCCATGTCGCGCGCCTTCGAGGCGGCGCAAGGCGACTTAGCCTCACGCATGCTCGCCGCGCTCGACGCGGCCGAGGCCGCCGGCGGCGACATCCGCGGCCGCCAGTCCGCCTCGCTCATCGTCGTCAAGGCCGAATCCACCGGCAAGCCCTGGGCCGACCGCATTTTTGATTTACGCGTCGACGACCACCCGCAGCCGCTCGCCGAACTCCGCCGGCTCGTCCGCCTCCAGCGCGCCTACAACCACATGAACGCCGGCGACCTCGCCGTCGAACACAAAGACAACGAGGCGGCCCTGCGCGAATACTCCGCGGCCCAAAAACTCGTCCCCGACAATTTAGAGATGGCCTACTGGCACGCCGTCGCCCTCGTCAACATGAACCGCACCGACGAGGCCCTCCCCATCTTCCGCCGCGTCTTCTCCGCCGACCCCAACTGGCGCACCCTAACCACCCGCCTCCCCCGCGCCGGCATCCTCCCCGATGACCCGCGCCTCATCCGCCGCATTACCTCCACCGGAGCCAGAGCCAGGCGGCAGCGAGGGCGCGAATGATGATTGGACAGTACCGCGAGAGGTAGCGAGCGGGCCGCGGATTCGAGAGAACTCCCTGTCGAGTGTCGCGCACCGTCATTTCAACACAGAGGGCACGGAGGATTCACAGAGGGCACGGAGAAAACCAATTCTTCTCTGTGAACTCTGTGTGTCCTCCGTGCCCTCTGTGTTAAATCCCGCCTCTCCCGACACTCAAGTCAACAGTCAACCGCCCGCCTACAAAATCTCCTACATTCACTCCCGCTTTCGCCCCGCCACCTGCCCCGCCCGCGGCGTCGCCGTGCTCCTTTCCACCGCCGCCTTGATTAAATTCACCGGCTCGTCTTCGACCTTCAACTGTCCTTCCACCGACAGCCGGTACAACTTCACCGCCGCCGCGTGCGCCTCCGAATGCAGATAGCAAATCCCGACCGCCGCCGCCAGCGCCTCCCGCGTCTCATTAATCCCCCGCAACCCGCCCTCAATCGCCTGCCTGAACTCCTCAAACAGCCGCGCCAACACGTCCGCCGCGTGCGCATCGCCGCCCAGAATCAACCCAATCGACAAAACCAAATCCTCCCGCTCAAACAACGGCCTCCCCTCGCCGCAACGGCGGTCTTTAGCCGTACTCATACTAACCTGCTTTCCGGTGGGATTGATTGGTATCCATCGTATGTCATAAATGCCACAGTCTGTCAATAGTGCCACTGTCGCCGATATAGCTGCCGTGCTATAACCGCCGCATGATTGAGGTCAGATTAAAAGACTTGCTTGAATCTCGGGGGCTGTCTCGCTACTGGCTAGCGAATGAGACGGGAATCGAATACAAAACCTTAATGAGAATTGAGGGGGCGCAATCCTCAAATAGAATCGAACTCAGAGTGCTAGACGGGATTTGCCGCGCGTTACAGTGTCAGCCCGGCGATTTGCTGGTGTGGGTAGATGACAAGTCAGAAGGCAGAAGCGTAAAAAAGAGCGCGCGGAAAGGAAAGTAGGTCAGATTGTGGTGTCCTTGAACAGCTAGCTTTGCTCGTAAGCTTTCACGAATTCATCTCGCGAAATGCCCGCCTGCGTGCAGATGGTCCGTAACGTCGAACCTTTCAGGCGCTGGTGATTCGGCATCGTGAGCGGTGTTTTAGTCCCATCAGCATTGTCACGCACTAGCGCAATATACTCGCGCTCACGCACAACCTGAAAACCGAGCAGGTTAAGCGCCTTCAAAACTCTACTCTTGGGCGCGTCAACAGGGAATTTACCCACTCAGCCGCAACTCCCGCTTCCGCGACAAAAACCTCCAGCACGGGCGACTCGCTCTCCAACGCCTCAGCCCCGAAAGTTTCAACGTGGAACCGGATCGCGGACTTCACGTCGTCTAAAGCCTCATCGTAAGTATCCCCTTCACCCACAACCACGCCCTTCAGGCCGAGCGGGTAGGCGACATACCCGTCGGAATGTTTTTCGATAATGATCTTCAGCGGCTTCATCAGCTTATCCACCTCAAGCAAATACTACCACAGGGGCGGATTACCTCCTTCCGCCTCAATCTTCATTCAACTGTTTCTCTATCCCCCGCACCTCCTCGTCGCGCCGGTGATACCCCATCCGCTCAACCATCTCCCGCGCTTGCGCCCAACTCACCCGTGCCTGCGCTTGCTGTCCTCGCGCCAGATAAAGCCGCGCGTATGCCAAATGACAATCAGCTTCATGCAGCCCCATACCCCCGCGCGTGGCAATGCCTATCGCCTCATCCAGATCGGCCTGTGCCCGCTCAAACTCGCCCGTGACCCGATATAACTCTGCGCGCGCCAGCAGCCCGCGCGGCAACTCATCCAGACTCCCAGCCTGACGTAGTCCGTCGACGGCTCGTTTTAGATAATCTGTAGCTTTAGCGAAATTGATGACGGCTTCTCTTTCATCTTGAAGTAATAAATCGAGGAAGTCAGTCAATGCCGGGAGCGTCGGCGTCTCCGTGAACGCGAGGGCGCGAACCGTACTTTGCTTTGCAGCTTGGTATAAGCAAGCTCGCCCCATTGAAAGGCAGTCGTGGGCAATGTCAAGGAGCAAGCCGAGCGGCGTTACCAACGCGAGAGTTTGTCCGGCGCGGGTCTGCACTTCCTGATACTTCCCCTGATCCAGCAACAAATCACAATACCGAAAGCCCCAGAGTGAGAAGAGGAACGGGAGGTGCGCATACCTCTCCAGTAGCATTTGCTCAGCTTCGCGGAAAACCCCCTCTGCCTCCGACAAGCGACCCGCTTGATGGTGAGTAGCAGCTACCGTGGTTCTACTGCTCACTGATTGAAAGCGGTCTTCGCTGCGGTCGGCAAACTCCACACTCTGCTGGGCATAGGCGAATGCTTTCGATAGGTCTCCTATAGTCAGATAGGTATCACTGAGATTGCTCGCCCTGATAACTGCTTCTTTCCAGTCCTCCTGCGAAATAACAGCTTCCAGGCTGACCTGCGTCGGCTGAATTGATTCTTTTAACTGACCTAATGATCGGAGGACGAAGCCAGCTTCGTTCAGTACATACGCCTTAAATATTTCTGAAAGCCCTGAGACGGGCTGCCAGGGGGGGTCGAAAAAATCGCGCAGAGCAATCAGTTCAGCGCCAAACGCTCCGAGTTTTTTGATACTGAATGCTTCATCACTCCTCCGAACCCGCCGCCAGAACACTTCATCCAGCGCCTCCTGATGTCTACCGGCCTCACACCCGTGAGCAATCGCTGCGTACAGCGGGGTCATCTCTTCGAGGGTGTCGGGGAACTGTTTAGTTGTGCGCTTGAGGTGTTCGTAGAGGCGGTTATTGCCTTCGCGCCAGGCGTCGGGGTTCTGTTGCTTGAGTTGCTGACCGAAGTGCTCGCGCACGAGGGGGTGCGCGTCCAGATTGTCGTCGGGGTGGTATTGGCTGGCGGGGGCGATGAGCTTGGCGCGGCGCAGTTTTTCGACGACGCGCAGCCAGTCCGCTTCGGATAGCTTTTGGACGTGCCCTGTCAGGCCGGGGATGGGCGGGGCCTCGCGGAGGGCGGCGAGAGCGGCGCTGTCGGCGGGGCGGTCGAAGAGGCCGAGCAGGCGGAGGAGTTCGACTTCGGGGCCGGGGCCGAAGCGGCGCTCGAAGGCGGCGAGCAGGCGGCGCGGGTGCTTGCCGGCTTCGACGGGGATGTCGAGGTCTGGAATCTCGGAGGCGTGAGAGACGTGGTGGCCGGGGATGTCGTGGAGGTAGACGGCGAGGAGTTGGACGGCGAGGGCGTGGTTGCCGAAGTCGCGCGTGGCCTGTTCGAGTGCGGCGTCCGTGCCTCGGACGCCGCCGACGCGGAGCAGCGCGCGCCCGGCCTCGTCGGAGATTTGTTCGAGGTCTTTGTGCAGGACTGTCTCGGGAAACTCGGCGAGGTCGGTCACGGGTTCTCGCGTCGTGATGAGGCAGAGTCCTTGATTCTCCCGCGCAAGCTCCGCGAGCAGCGTGGACAGCGCGGGGTCTTTAATCTTGCCGCGCTCGCGCGCGTGGGGCGATTGGAGCGGCTCAAGGCCGTCGAGCAGGAGCAGCGTCTTTTCGCGCTGCGCGAGGCGCGCGAGGCGTTCGCCCTTGTCCCACGGGGAGCCGGTCGTCGGGTCGGGGTCGCCGAACCATTCGAGGGCGTTGTTGATGAAGAGGTCGGCGGAGGTGACGCGCTCGTTCGTGCCCTGGCTGTAGAACGACCACGCGTAGACGCGGCGCGCGCCGCGGTAGTTATCGGCCTCCATCTGCTCAAGCCACTTCTTGACGAGCGTGGATTTCCCGACGCCGCCCCAGGCCACGAGGCTGACGACGTGCGTGCCGCCGGACTCCCAAACGGCGTCGAGCATTTCCAACTCCACGCGCCTGCCGAAAAGCTCCGCGCCCGTTTCGGGCAGCCGCGTCGTCTCAACCTTCTCCGGCGGCGACCAGCGGGGCGGGGGCGGCGCGGGCGGCACGTACTCGGGATTATCAACGATCTCGAAGACGAGGTTCGCCACGTCGGCGAAGGCCGCGTCTTCGATACCCCTGAAGTCCACGGCGACGCTCTTGCCGTCGCGCGGCAGCATCTGAATCTCTTTGAGCCACCGGAAAGCCCGCCACGGGCAGGGGCGCAGCAGGACGGGGATGAGAGCCATCCCGTCGCGCTCGCGGCGCTGAAGCAGGTGAGGCACTTCTTCCTCGACGCAGAAGCGCGACGCCAGGTAGTCGGGCGAGATTAAGCAGAGCGAGACCGCGGCCTGCTCCATCGCCGCCTTGATTTCGGGATACCACGTATCGCCGCCGTCAATCCGGCGGTCGTCCCACACGGCGATGCGCCCGGCCTGCTCCAGCGCCCGGAGGTGCGGCAGCAGCCTGTCCTTCCACGCTTCGTCCTGATGGCTGTAACTGATAAAGACGGTCGGGGCGGCGGGTCTGGTCATGGTATCCCCTCGTGAAGCCCTGAGCCGGCGGCGGCGCGCCGGGCGCGAACGGCGAAGAGGTGGCGGCGCGCTCGACCTGCCGGGCAATCGGGTTTGAGACACGACAAGGATACATTGCCGCCGTATGTCGGCAAAGAACAAAGTCGCGCCGCGGCGGTCTGCATTAACCATCGTGGCCGGACGCGGCGCGGCCGCGAGGCCGGGGCGGGCGTTGCTTGTCCGCGGGACGAGCGGCATGGTAATTTCCTTCGTTTCTCGGAGAGGGAAAAACGAGCACTGTATGCGCTCGCGGCGCATTGCGGGGTGTCCAACTGTCGGCGAAGTTTTTCATGTCTGAGGCTCGGCCACAATTGAAGGAGCGGGTGCGGGAGTTCTGGCAGGCGCACCCGTGCGGGACGAAGTTCACCGAGGCGGAGGTCGGGTCGCGGCGGTTCTTCGAGGCCGTGGAGGAGCACCGGTATCGCGTCGAGTGGCACATCCCGGAGGCGGCGGGGTTTGAGAAGGCGCGGGGGTTGCGGGTGCTGGAGATAGGGTGCGGGCTGGGGACGGACGGGGCGGGGTTCGCGCGCGCCGGGGCGGTCTACACGGGAGTTGACTTGACGGAGGCGGCCGTCTCGCTGGCGCGGCGGCGGTTCGAGCTGGAGGGGTTGCCGGGCGAGTTCCGCGTGGCCGACGCGGAGGCGCTGGAGTTCGCCGACGGGAGTTTCGACCTCGTCTACTCGCACGGCGTGCTGCACCACACGCCGGACGCGGCGGCGGCCGTCGGGGAGATTCACCGCGTGCTCGCGCCGGGCGGCCGGGCCGTCGTCATGCTCTACCACCGCGACTCGTACAACTACCGCGTCAACATCGGCGTGCTCCGGCGCGCGGGCGCTCGGCTGCTGCGGACGGAGGCGGGCCTGAGGCTGGCGCACCGCCTGACGGGCGAGCCGGTGGAGAGTCTGCGCGAGCACGCGGCGCGGCTCAAGGAGGACGCCGGGCAGTACCTCTCGGCGGGCGAGTTTCTGAGCCGCAACACGGACGGGGCGGGGAACCCTCTGACGCGCGTCTACTCGCGGCGCGACGCGCGCGCGCTGTTCAAGGACTTCGCGCGCGTCGGCCTCGCCGTCCACTTCCTGAACAAGCGCTGGCTGCCCGTCCTCGGCCCGCTGCTGCCGCGCGCCCTCGAAGCCCGCCTCGCCGCGCGCTGGGGCTGGCACCTTTGGATTTACGCGGAGAAGAGTAAAGACCGTGAATCGTGAATCGTAAAATCGAGGATGAGCACGAACGAAGCTGAGTGAAACAGTCAGCGCGGCACAAAGATCAAACGATTGACGATTGACGATTCACGGCTTTTGATTCGTATGAGGAATGTCTTGGTCACGGGCGGGGCGGGGTTCATCGGGTCGCACCTGGTCGGGCGGCTGCTGGCCGAGGGCGGGTGGCGCGTCTCCGTGGTGGACGACTTCAACGACTTCTACGAGCCGGCGGTGAAGCGGCGCAACGTCGGGCCGTTCGAGGGGCGCGCGGACTTCCGCCTCTTCGAGGCCGACATCCGCGACCGCGCGGCGCTCGGCGAAGTGTTCGGCGGCGCGCGCTTCGACTGCGTCGTCCACCTCGCGGCGCGCGCCGGCGTGCGGCCTTCGCTCGGCGAGCCGGTGCTGTACCTGGAGACGAACGTCAACGGCACGCTCAACCTCCTGGAGGCGGCGCGCTCGTCGGGCGTCCCGCAGTTCGTCTTCGGCTCGTCGTCTTCGGTCTACGGCGAGAACGAGAAGGTGCCGTTCGCCGAGGACGACCCCGTGGCGCGCCCCATCTCGCCCTACGCGGCGACGAAGGCGGCGGGCGAACTGCTCTGCCACACCTACGCGCACCTCTACGGCCTGCGCTGCGTAGCCTTGCGCTTCTTCACCGTCTACGGCGCGCGCCAGCGCCCCGACCTCGCCATCCACAAGTTCGCCCGCCTCATCAGCGAGGGCAAGCCGATTCCCGTCTTCGGCGACGGCACGACGCGCCGCGACTACACCTACGTTGACGACATCATCGCCGGCGTCCGCGCGGCGATGGACTACGAGGCGAGCCGCTACGAGATCATCAACCTCGGCGAGTCGCGCACGGTCGAGCTGCGGGAGTTGATCGCGCTGCTCGAACGCGAGCTGGGGCGCGCGGCCGTCGTCGAGCACCGGCCCACACAGCCCGGCGACGTGCCGCAGACCTTCGCCGACATCTCGAAGGCCCGCCTCCTCCTCGCTTACGACCCCCAAGTCCCCATCGAGGAAGGCCTCCGCCGCTTCGTCGAGTGGTTCAAAGGAACGGTGAACGCGGAGCGATGAACGAGGAACTGAAATCAATTTGTCTTCCGGTTCATCGTTCATCGCTCCGCGTTCACCGTTCCTTTTTATCGTTGTTGGGTTAAAATTCGGAGTGAGCAGATGAAGATTTACGACGAAGAAGAGACCGCCATCCGCGCGCCCGCGGCCGGGCCGGAGGACGAGACGGTGGCCGTGGACGGGCGGCGCGCCGCGCCGGCCGCGCCCGAGATTTCGCTCTTCCTGCCGGTGCTGAACGAGGAGCCGAACCTGCGCCCGCTCCACCTCAAGATTGACGAGGCGCTCACCCGGCTCGGCCGCACGGCCGAGGTCATCTACGTCGACGACGGCTCGACGGACGGCAGCCTCGAAGTCCTGCGCGACCTGGCCGCGCGCGACCCGCGGGTGCGCGTCGTCGCGCTCCGGCGCAACTACGGGCAGACGGCCGCGATGGCCGCCGGTATCGACGCCGCCCGCGGGCAGGTGCTCATCCCGATGGACGCCGACCTCCAGAACGACCCGGCCGACATTGATCGCCTCTTGCAGAAACTCGGGGAGGGCTTCGACGTGGTCTCGGGCTGGCGCAAGGAGCGGCAGGACAAGATGGTCTCGCGCAAGATCCCGTCCATGATCGCCAACTGGATCATCTCGTTCATCGGCGGCGTCAAGCTCCACGACTACGGCTGCTCGCTGAAAGCCTACCGCCGGGAATTTTTGAAGGAAGTGAAGCTCTACGGCGAGATGCACCGCTTCATCCCGATCTACGCCTCCTGGGTCGGCGCGCGCGTGACCGAGATTCCCGTCCGCCACCACCCGCGGACGATGGGCGAGTCGAAGTACGGGCTGTCGCGCACCTTCAAGGTGATGCTCGACCTGATGACCATCAAGTTCATGGCCTCCTACCACACGAAGCCGATCTACGTCTTCGGCCTCTTCGGCTTCTCGTCGTTCGTCATCTCCATCGTCGCGGCCGTGTGGGCGGTCTTGCGCAAGCTCGGCGGCGAAAGTTTCATCCGCAACCCGCTGCTCATCGTCGCCATCGTCATGTTCGCCGTCGGCGTCCAGTTCATCCTGATGGGCCTGCTGGCCGAGATGCTGGTGCGCACCTACCACGAGTCGCAGGCCAAGACCGTCTACGTCGTGCGCGAGCGCATCGGGTTCAAATGAGTAAAAAACAGCCCGGAGTCCGGAGTCCGGAGTCCGGAGTCAAAGACGGGTCTTTTG
>JALZHT010000095.1 GCA_030860645.1 Acidobacteriota bacterium | reverse complement strand
GCGCGGATTTGGGCGGCGTCCGGCTCATTGATCACCGGCGCGCGCCCGACTTCGAGAAGGCGGCCGCGCTCTACCACGAGTTGCGGCGCGCGAAGGGCATGATGCCCGACGAGGCGCGCATCGCCGTCCGCGACCCGCTCTACTACGGCAACCTGCTCGTGCGCGCGGGCGGGGCCGACGGCTCGGTCGCGGGCGCGACCAGCACGACCGCCCACACCGTCCGCGCCGCCCTCCACTGCATCGGCATCCGCGCCGGCTTTAAGATCGTCTCCAGCTTCTTCGTCATGCAGCTCGGCGACGCCGCCTTCGGCGCGGACGGCGCGCTCATTTACGCCGACTGCGGCGTCGTCATCGAGCCGACGGCGGCCGAGCTGGCCGAGATCGCCATCGCCTCGGCCGAGAGCTGCCGCGCGCTCCTGGGCGCGGAGCCGCGCGTCGCCATGCTCTCTTTCTCGACGAAGGGCAGCGCCGCGCACAAGCTGATAGACAAGGTGGTCGAGGCCACGCGCACCGTGCGCGCGCGCCGCCCCGACCTCGACGTTGACGGCGAGCTACAGGCCGACGCCGCGCTCGTCCCCCGCGTCGCCGACTCGAAGGCCCCCGGCTCGCCGGTCGCCGGCCGCGCCAACGTGCTCATCTTCCCCGACCTCCAGGCCGGCAACATCGCCTACAAGCTGACCGAGAGGCTGGCGGGCGCGACCGCCGTCGGCCCCATCCTGCAAGGGCTTGACAAGCCGGCCAACGACCTCTCGCGCGGCTGTAAGGCCGAAGACATCGTTGACGCCGTCGCCATCACGGCCGTCCAGTCGCAGGCGCGGAAAAGCAGTAGCCAGTAGAAACCCCTTCGTTGGCGAATCGTTCGGGTTCTCGGCATTAGTCGTCGCGGCGCGGAGCCTGCTGACTGATGGCTACTTATGTATCGGAGGTTCGTGCTGCCATGACCGAAGACGAACTACAGAAAATTTTCGGCGCGCTGCCGCCGGGGGGGAAGAACCGCGGCCGGCAGACCTTCCGCCTCGGCGACACGGTGCGCATCCTCTCCGGCCCGTTCGCGGCCTTCACCGGCCGCGTCGAGGGCATCAACCAGTCGAAGGCGTTGCTCAAAGTGACGATCGCCATCTTCGGCCGGACGACGCCTCTCAAGCTGGGTTTCGCGGACGTGGAAAAGGTTTCTTTCTAGTGAACGAAAGAAAGCGCAGGGTTTCCTACTGACTACTGACTACCCGAATGAGCGGCGAACGTCGCCGCGCTCGGGCCGCATCTGAATCAGCAGGCAAGTAATCTTTCCCGGCCGAGGTTCGTCATGCTTTCACGCCGCGCGCTTTGCGCCCTCGCCAGCCTGGCCTTCATCCTTATCCTGTCGGCGGCCCCGTCTTCCGCGCAGAGCGGCGTGCGGCCGCGGCCGTCGCCCACGCCCGGGGCGGACGAGGCGGAGAGTGTCTTCGTCGAGGAGGTGCGCATCCCGGTCTTCGCCTTCGACGAGGAGGGGCGCGTTGACACGCGCCTGGAAGTTGACGACGTGCTCGTCGTCGAGGACGAGGTGCCGCAGCAGGTCAAGAGCGTGCGGCGCGTCCCGGCGAGCGTCGTGCTGCTGCTCGCCACGGGCTGGGACCTGAACCCGGCCATGCGCGCCAACACCACGCGCGCCATCGCGCTCGGCGTCCTCGAAAACTTACGCGACGGCGACCAGGTCGCCGCCCTCCAGTTCAACGGCCGCACGCAGGTCTTGCACGGCTGGACGGGTGAGCGCGTCGCGGTGGCGCGCGCGCTCAAGTCGAAGCTCCAGTCGGGCACGGGGTCGAACCTCTCGGCGGCCATCAAGCGCGCGGTCGAGTTTCTGCGCGAGCAGCCGGTCGGCAACCGCCACCTCGTGCTCGTCACCGACGGCATCGACACGGCGAGTTCGAGTGAATACTCCGACGCCGTCCGCCGGCTCCTCGCCGCGCAGGCGACGCTCCACGTCATCAGCTACACGGAGGTCGGCCGCCAGGAGTTGAAGGGGCCGTGGTGGGAGAAGCCGAAGGAGGTGCCCGGCATGGCGCAGAGCCGCGCCGACATGGCGACGGTCGGCATTGACCCGACGCGCCCGCCCGGCATGCGCGGCCCCGGCATCAACCCTCCGGACGTGAACTCGGGCGTCCGCATCGACCCGGCGCTGCGCCGCCGCCGCAAGGCCATCGAGCGCGAGATGAAGCGCGGCGAAGACCGCCTCAAGACGCTCACCGAAGAGACGGGCGGGCGCATCCTCCTGCCCGGCTCGGTCGAGGAGATGGTCGCGCGCGGCGGCGACGTGGCGCGCGAGATCGCCGCGCAGTACGTCGTCACCTACCGGCCGAAGCGACCGCTGCGCAGCGCCTCGGCCAGCGAGTACCGGAAGCTGCACGTCGGCGCGCGCCGCCTCGGCCTCTCCTTGCGCGCGCGCCGCGGCTACGTCGTCGGCGGGATGCGGCAGCGCAATTAAGAATTAAGAATGGTGTGCTCGGGAGCTGCCTTGCTGACTCCCGAGCACACCATTCTTAATTCTTAATTGTCTTTAGTTGATCATCGCGCTCGCGCCCGACTGGATGAAGACTTCCCCGGTCGCGCGCTTGAAGCGTTGGGTGGCGGCCTGCACGTCGCCCACCTCCAGCGAGCGGCGGCGGATTTCGTCCCACTCGCCCCGCGGCACGCGGTGGAAGGCCGCGACCACCTGCGGGTCGAACTGCCGGCCGCTGAAGGCGTCCAGCTCGGCGGCGGCCTCCTCGTAGGAGCGCCCGCGCCGGTAGACGCGGTCGCTGATCATCGCGTCGAAGGCGTCGGCGACGGCGAAGATGCGCGCGTTCAAATCTATCTGCTCGGCCCGCAGGCCCAGGGGGTAGCCCGTGCCGTCCCACTTCTCGTGGTGCTGCGCGACGACGCGCGCCGCCCCTTCGAGGAACTCGATGCCGCGCAGAATCTTCTGCCCGTGCAGGGGGTGCTCGCGCATCTTCATCCACTCGGCCTCGGTCAGCGCCGCCGGCTTGCGCAGGATGGCGTCGGGGACGCCGATCTTGCCGATGTCGTGCAGGAGCGACCCGAACTCCAGCGAGCGCATCTGCTCCGCGTCCAACCCCATCTCGCGGCCCAGCCGGAGGCTGAAGTTGACGACACGCTCCGAGTGGCCGTGCGTCTCGCTGTCGCGGGTTTCGAGCGCGGCCGTCAGCGCCTTGAGCGTCGTGCGGTAGGCGTCTTCGAGCGAGCGCAGGGCGCGGTCGAGCTCCGACGTGCGCTGCTCGACCATCTCTTCGAGGTAGGTCTCATAGCGGCGCTTGGCGACGCGCAGGGAGTGGTGTTCGAGGGCGCGGCGGACGGCCGCCTCGACGTGCTGGATGTCGAACGGCTTCATGATGTAGTCGAAGGCGCCGGCGCGCAGGGCCTCGATGGCGCTCTCGACGGTCTGGACGCCGCTGATCATGATGACGACGGCGTCGGGCAGCAGGCGTCGCACGTGCGGGATCATCTCCAGCCCGCTCATGCCGCTCATCATGATGTCGCTGATGACAAGGTCGAAGCCGGTCGCGCGTAATTCGGCGAGCGCCTCCTCGGCCGAGCTGACGGTCGTACAGTCGTACGTGGGGTTGAGGAGGTCCCGGAGGACTTCCCTGATTTCCCTCTCGTCGTCGGCGATCAGGACGCGCGCTCTTCTGCCCAGAGTCTTAGACATACTACGTCTCCGCGTTCCTAAGGTCGGGTATTACATGAGGAAGGAGAGGAGAGGGCCCGCCCCGAGGGGGGCGGGCCAAGCCTAAAAGGCCCTTTCATCTTACCGCCCCGCCCAGTTTTCCACAAGTGGATTTCCGCCCCGGCCCGCGTTAAGATGTCTCCGCGATTTCCCACCTGACAGCCTCCCGCCGCCAATTTAACGAAGTTACTGGCTTATGCCGCGCAGCTTGACCTATTATTTGCGGGTGTGAAAAGGCCGAAAGGTCGCGCCCGTGCGGGGACGGAAGAGAAGGTGAAACCTAAGTCCACAAAATCAGAGGCCCCGGCTGAACTGGCGTTCGAGTACACGCACCATGTGATCGGCCGCTCCCTCGTCATGCACGCGGACTGTTTCGAGTGGCTGAGTCGCGTCCCCGAAAACACCCTGCATGCCATCGTAACCGACCCGCCCTACGGGGTGAAGGAATATGACTTCGACCAGATAGAAAAACGCGCGAACGGCAACGGCGGAATCTGGCGCATCCCGCCGTCTTTCGACGGGCACAAGCGCCAGCCGCTGCCTCGCTTCACCGCGCTGAATCAAAAAGAGCGGCGGCAAATCCGAACCTTTTTCGTCGAGTGGGCGAAGCTGGCGGCCCGCGCCCTGCGCCCCGGCGCTCACGTCTTCATCGCGAGTAACGCCTTCCTCTCGCAGCTAGTCTTCTCCGCGCTGGTCGAGGGCGGGCTGGAATTTCGCGGCGAGTTGATCCGCTTCGTGCGGACGTTCCGCGGCGGCGACCGCCCGAAGAACGCCGAGGGCGAATTCCCCAACGTCTCCAGCATGCCGCGTAGCGGCTACGAGCCGTGGGGCATCTTGCGGAAGCCCCTGCCGGCGGGGATGAAGGTGAGCGACTGTCTAAGGGAGTTCCAGACGGGGGGGCTGCGGCGCACGCCCGAAGACAAGCCATTCACCGACATCATCGCGAGCGGGCGGACGCCCCAGAACGAGAAGGAGATCGCGGGCCACCCGACGCTGAAGCCGCAGGCGTTCATGCGCCGGCTCGTCCACGCCGTGCTCCCTCTGGGCGTCGGGGCCGTCGCCGACACCTTCATGGGTGCGGGGTCAACCGTCGCGGCGGCCGAGGCCGTCGGCGTCGCGGCCGTCGGCGTCGAGCGTTACGCCGACTACTACGAGTTGAGTCTGGTAGCCATCCCCAGGCTGGCCGCTATTCGAGTTCCGCAGGAGGGGGAGCCAGAAGAGACTTTATTCCCGTTGCGGTAAGCGCCGGCGCTTTGTAAATCCAGTTCGCCATCATCTTTTCGTAACCCGACCTCGTGACGCTCGCCGTGATCGTCCGCCGGCTCGTCTCCGACCTCCCGGCGTACCGCCAGTCTGCTTTCGTGAGCCTCGCACCCACCACCAGCATGAACCCGAACGGCCGCGGCGCAACTCCTTTCGCGGCGTCCGCGGGACGGTTGCCGTCGAACACGAAGGCCATCAGCCAGGTGTCTTCCGGATTGTGCCCCTGCCACCCCTTCAAGTAGCGCGAACCCTTGATCTCTATCCCCTCGGCGGCGTGCTGGGCGGCGTCGTTCGGGAACTGCCCCCTCGGGATCATGTCCGGATGGCCGTTGTGGTACTGATTTTTAGCGAGCGTCGGCCAGTACTTCGGGATGCCGGAGGCCATGAACTCGCCGACGATGCTGCTGAAATTCGCAGGCATCAGCATCGCTTCAAGTCTTTCTATTCGCCTTGAGTGGAGTTGAAGATTGATGAAGCCGAGGAAGTCTGTAAAATCATTCATCGCGGCCCGCAGATGAGCGATGGTCAGACCGTAGGGCAGGTCGGCTTGAGGGTTGAAGCCGCCGCGGGCGACTGGACGCGGCGTACACGCGGCAAGTTCCGAATCGAGGACCATACTTTCAGTTTACCGCGCCGAGGCGAGTCGTCAAGGCGAAGCAACAGCGCACCCCGAAGGTCATTTTTGGTAACTAAGTGAAACCCCGACCCGGCCCGTCTACTTGCCGGGTGGGATTGTGCGGCGTGGACACAACCGACGCGGTCACGGCCGGCTTCGGGGGCTACTAAAAGGCGTCGGGGTGATGGTATGGTGTGTCGCGCGGCGGCCCGGAGCCGATGCCCCGGGCGGCGTCCGCCGGAGCCGCCCGATTGACCCATGAGCGAGCAAATTTCCCCCTTACAAGAGACTGACCCGACGCCGTCGCCGTGCTTCCACAAGAACATCGAGCAGTCCGGCTTCGCCCACGAAGAGGTCAACATCGGTGACGTAACTTTTAAGACGGGTCAGAGCGAGTCTGTGCACAGATGGTATCGGCTGACGCCGAGCTACTCGCCCAACCTGGTTCGCTTCCTCATCGCCGAATTCGGCATCACCAGAGACGGCTACGTGCTCGACCCCTTCAGCGGGAGGGGGACGACCGTCATCGAGTGCCAGAAGCAGGGCATCCCGGCGCTCGGCGTGGACATCAACCCCCTGCTCCAGCAGGTCGGCGACAGGTCTCTGCGGTGGGAGACGGCTCACCTTCCCCTGCTGGGTGACTACGCCGGCGAGGCGCGGGGGCTGCTGGCTCGTCACCGGGGTGATACGGTCGCCCTCGTCCTCGAAAAATTTAACGCCCGCCTGCCCGTCATCCGCAACGTCTTCCGGTGGTGGAAGCCGGAGGTCTTGAGAGACCTCGTCATCTGCCGCGAGCTGATGACGGGGGCGCGCTACGCCCCGGTTTACGACTACCTGTGGCTCGCCGTCAACAAGGCCGCCCTGGACTGCGCCAACATCCACCGCAACCACCCGACCATCACCTTCGACGACGACCACCGGAGAGTCATCAACGTTCACTCCGAGGTGAGGGCGAACCTCGACGAAATCTGCGAGGACTTGCGGGGCTTGAAGGGAGGGCAGGCCGAAAACTCCCGACTCAACGCGGTGGTTTTGGGAGACTCGACGCGGGGCCTCGGCGGCCTGCTCGGGCAGCCGGTCGACTTCGTCATCACCTCGCCGCCCTACCCGAACAGGTACAGCTACGTCCACCAGACGCGGCCCCAGCTCCATTTCATGGAGCTGCTCGAAGACATCCGGCAGGCGACCGAGATTGACCTCGACGCCGTCGGCGGGACGTGGGGGCGGGCGACCTCTATCTTGCAGAAGGAGTTGATCGAAGTCCCCGGCGAGGTGCGGCCTTACCTTTCTTACTACGACGAGTTGAAAGATAAAAACGTCCTGATGTGCAACTACGCCACCAAATACTTCGTCGACATGTGGCGGCACGTGAAGTCAATCAAACGCTACGTCTCGCGGAGCTTCCGGGGCGCGTACGTCGTCGGCAACTCGCGGCTCTCCGGCGTCGAGATTTTCACCGAAGTCATCCTGGGGAAGCTCTTCGAGCACGAAGGGTTCGAAGTCGAGCGGACGATTTCGTTCCGGAAGAGGGGCGGCCGGCAGCGCCTCTACGAGACCGCCGTCTGCGTTAGAAGCTAGGCGAGACGCGGCCGTCTTCGTCTCGGCGATGTGAAGCCCGCCGGGCGCGGACATCTCAAGCACGGCGGCGAAAACTTTCAGCCGGTTGACGCTACCACCGGCACCACTTATCATTGGATTCCCGCGCCGGAGTGGCGAAATCGGTATACGCACCAGACTCAAAATCTGGCGGGGTTCACTCCCCATGTCGGTTCGAGTCCGACCTCCGGCATTAACAACTTTTGGAAGAGAAGCGTTCCGGCCCCGGCTCCACGGGGCCTTTTTTGTGCCCTCAAGGCGATTGGATTTCACGCCGGCTCGTAGTCCGTTTCGTCCGCCCGGGTGTCCTCTCGACCTCGCCGTGAGTGATTCCTCCCGACCCTTTAAATCGTTCGGGCCGGGGGTTTCGGCGATGGGGCCTTGGCGCGCCGCCGCTGCGGGGCGGGGAGTCTCGGTGAGAAATTTATTTGGGCCGGGATGATTTTTTTTGGGCCGGCAACACGCGCTTTTAGGTGTAGGCCGCCGGAGAGCACTTCCGGGGCGCGCGGAGGAGCTTCCGCGGCAGGCGGCCGGTGGTTGATTCCCCTGACAGGAGGCTTCTCAAAATCATGTTGCTGACGGCCCACTTTCGCAGAGCACTCATCGTCGCGCTCGTTTTGATCGCGAGTTCTTCTTCCCTCGTCTCGGCCCGGCAGAAGAGCGCGGGGCCTTCGGCCTCGGGCCGGCCGGTGGTGTGGCGCGACCCCGGCGACATCTCGGCGCGCGACCTGCGCACGGGGCCGTGCGCGGCCGAACAGGCCCCGGCCGCCCCCTTCACCTTCGTCGAGGAGGACAAGCTCGGGGCCTCGCCGAAGTTTAAGGTGAGGGACGCGCGCGGCCTCTCGTGGGTCGTCAAGCTCGGCGCGGAGGCGCAGGCCGAGACGGTGGCGACGCGCCTCGTCTGGGCGATGGGCTACTTCGCCGAAGAGTCCTACTACTTCGACCGCGTCGAGGTGCAGAACCTGCCGCGCCTGTCGCGCGGGCAGGAGTTCGTCCAGGGCCGCAACGCCGTGCGCGGCGCGCGCTTCGAGCCGCGGCGCGAGGGCGAGGGGCGCGAGACGACGTGGGACTGGGAGCAGAACCCGTTCGCCGGCCGGCGCGAGTTCAACGGGCTGAAGGTGATCATGGCCCTGCTCGGCAACTACGACATCCGGCCCGAGAACAACCTCGTCGTCGCGGGCCGCGACCCGCAGAGCGGCGACGCGGAGGCGCGCTACGTCGTCTCCGACATCGGCGCCACGCTCGGCAAGGTCGGCGGCCTCGGCGGCAAGCGCTCGAAGAACAACCTCGCGGACTTCAGCGCCAGCAAGTTCGTCGTCGGCGTCGAGAAGGGGATGGTCAAGTTCGACTTCAAGACCAAGCCGAAGGGCATGGGCTTCTTCGCCTCCGTCTTCAAGCCCAGCTACGGCAAGAGCCAGGCGCAGAAGGAGCGGGTGATGGGCAACATCCCGGCCGAGGACGCGCGCTGGATGGGCACGCAGCTCGCGCGCCTGAGCGACGAGCAGCTCCGCGAAGCCTTCCGCGCCGCCGGCTACGACCAGGCCACGATGGACGGCTTCGTGGCCGCCATCCGCGGGCGCATCAACCAGCTCGCGCAACTGCCGGGGGCCGTCGCCTCCGGCCCGACCCAGTAAACTTCCAGGAGGTGAAGAACCAGCACATGACGAAGCAG
>JALZHT010000712.1 GCA_030860645.1 Acidobacteriota bacterium | reverse complement strand
CGAGGGGACTCTGCGCGCCTTCCGCGGCCACGCCTTCGCCGACGACGTGCTCGCGCGCCCCGGCGAGCAGGACTTGACGGCGACCGTCAACTGGACGCAGGTGAGGGAAGCGGGCGAGCGCGCCGGCCTAAGCACCGTGCTGTTCGACCGGCAGGACTCCTTCCTCCTGCGCGCGGGCCTGCTCGAACAGTTGGAGCTTGAGAGCAAGTTCGTCCGGAGCGAGGCCGAGTTAATGGGGTTGCGGCTCGGCGCGCGCGAGATGATCCTGCCCGGCGGGATGGCGTCGCACTTTCACGTGCTGGTGCAGAAGAGATTGTGATTGCCGACTTGACGGTGTCGGGAAGCGGGTTTCACACAGGGGGCGCAGAGAAATCCGAATCCCATGTCACAAATATGAAATCTCAGATTTCAAGGCTCAAATCTTCCATTCTTCTCTGTGGTCTCTGTGAAACCTCTGTGCCCTCTGTGTTAAATTCTGGCTCTTGCCGCGCTCGACCAGGATTAACGACTCAACAATTCCGTCAAGGCCACAGGAGTCTTCGATGATGAGAAAACTGCTGCTCGCTTTCATCCTCTCCGGTTTCGTGTTCGCGCCGCTTGCTCGCATCGCGCGCGCGCAGACGACGCCGTTTTTGACCGACGAGGAGATTCGGATGCTGTCGAACGAAATCTCCGGCGACCGCGCCTTCGAGCACATCCGCTGGCTCTCGCACTGGCACCGCGACTCCGGCATGGAGGGCTTCTTCAAGGCCGCCGACTACGTGATGAAGGCCGCGAAGGAGAACGGCCTCGAAGAGGTGCGCTTCGTCGAGCAGCCGCTTCAGGGGCCGAACTACACGGCGCGCGTCGGCGAGCTGTGGGTGGTCGAGCCGGTCGCGGTGAAGCTCGCCGACATCGGCGAGCACGCCGTCTTCCTCGCCGATGGCAGCCGCGACGCCGACGTGACGGCCGAACTCGTCTACATCGGCGACGGCGACCCGGCCGCGCTGAAGAACCTCGACGTGAAAGGTAAGATCGTTTTGACGAGCGGGCCGCCGGGGGCCGCGGTCGAGAACGCCGTCCGCGCGAAGGGCGCGCTCGGCGTCGTCACCTACCAGCCCTCCGAGGACAAGAGCATCCTCGACGCGCCCGACCAGATCGCGTGGTCGCGCATCGACGTGAACACGCCCGCGGGCGGCCGCGACACCTTCGCCTTCGTGCTCCCGCCGCGCCGGGGCGAGACGCTGCGCCGGGTGCTGGAGATGGACGACGCCGAGGAGGACTTCTTCGCCACGGGCAAGGTCGTCCGGGGCGGGCGCGTCGTCGTCCGCGCGAAGGTGGACACGGAGGTCGGCACCGCGCCGGGCCGCACCGGCTTCGTCGAGGCCGTCATCCGCGGCACGCGCCCCGGCGTCGAGCAGATCGTCCTCACCGCGCACTTGCAGGAGGAGCAAGGCTCGGCCAACGACGACGGGAGCGGCTGCGCCAACCTCCTGGAGCTGGCGCGCGTCTTCAACAAGCTCATCCGCGAAGGGAAGGTGAAGCGCCCGACGCGCGACCTGCGCTTCTGGTGGACGGACGAGATTTACTCCGAGTACCGCTACTTCCAGGACAAGCCCGAAGAGGCGAAAAAGATTCTCGCCAACGTCCACCAGGACATGACGGGCGCGAACCAGGCGCTCGGGAGCCGCGTCCAGCACCTCATCTTCGCGCCGCATTCGCGCACGTCCTACCTCGACGCCTTGTTCGAGAGCGTCGGCACGTACCTGATTCACACCAACAACGGCTACCTCGCCGCGAGCCGGCAGGGCGGGCTGCCGCGCCCGCACACGCGCCCGCTCTACGCGACGCGCGGCACTCGCCAGGGCTACAACGCGCGCTTCGTGCCCTACTTCGACTCGTCCGACCACATGGTCTTCGTCGAGGGCGCCATCGGCGTCCCGGCCATCGCGCTCATCAACTGGGACGACCCCTTCATCCACTCCTCCGAAGACGACCTCGACAAGATTGACCAGACCCAACTGCGCCGCAACAACTTCCTCATCGGCGCGATGGCCTTCTTCCTCGCCTACGCCGACGAGGGGGACGTGCCCACGCTCCTCGCCGAGACCTACGCGCAGGGGTCGCGGCGGCTGGCGAACGACCTCCAAGTGGCGATGCGCATCCTCGTCGAGTCGAAGGGCGAGGCCGACCGCGGCTGGAAGCGCGCGAGCACCGTCATGGAGCAGGGCGTCGAGCGCGAGGCGCGCGCGCTCGACTCGATCCGCGTGTTCGCGGGCGGCAACCAGAATGCGTTAGAGACGATTCAGGAGATGAGGCAGGTGCTCATCAAAGCTCAGTTCGGGAACGGGGAACTTGCCAACTTCTACCGCCGGCTGCACGGGACGCCCGCGCCGGCCGTCGCGCTGTCGGAGGCCGAACGCGCCGCGAGCCGCAAAGTCCCCGCGAACGCCGCGAGCCTCGACGCCTACTTCGCCAACCGCAACCGCGTCCCCGGCGCCGCGCGCGGACGCCTCCACGGCCTGATGCGCGACGAGGTCTACAACTTCGTAGACGGCCGGCGCTCCTACTATGACATTTACAAGGCCGTCTACGCCGAGTCGCAGGCCGGGGGCACCTGGTATTACGGGACGGTCACGCTCGAAGATGTCGTCCGCCTGCTCGACGCGTCCGTCGAGGCGAAGGCGCTGACGCTGAGGTGACGCGCGCCCGAACCGAAGAATGTCGGGAGGGCCGCCGCGGGCGGCAGAGTATAGCCCGAGACTATACTCTGCCG
>JALZHT010000094.1 GCA_030860645.1 Acidobacteriota bacterium | reverse complement strand
CCCGCGAGCAGCGCGCTCGCCGCCACGAGCGCCGCGCCGACCAACACCTCCGTCCGGTTGAACGCCGCGAAGACTTCCCGGCCGACCGCTACCACCTGATTCCGGTTGAGGCCCGGGACGCGGAAGCGCGCAGGGGTTTCGACGAAGTCGATTACGATCAACCCGCCGAGCCACACCGCGAGCGCCAGCTCGCGCGCGAAGGTTAACACCCAGTCGATCATCTCCCCCGTCCTACCAACCGATCAGGCCGAACCACCGCGCGGCGAAGACGGCGGCCACGATGACCACCAGCATCACGGACACACGCGGGAACTTCTTCATCGGGCATTCGTTCATTGCCATCGTTAACCCTCCCGTGGAATGTGTTTGCCGGAGTGACGACTATTAGGCCGCGCCGGAGCGCGCCGCGGCGCCGTGCCGGAGGCGCTCCTCGCAGGCCGCCCAGTCGATGTTGGAGAAGAAGGCCTCGATGTACTTGGGCCGGTCGGCCGGCTTGTAGTCGAGGATGAAGGCGTGCTCCCACACGTCCATCACGAGGACGGGGACGAAGCCGGCGACGTTGCCGACCTCGTGCAGAGTGATCCAGTGGTTCGACAGCCCGCCGCCCACCGGGTCCTGGTAGCAGACGGCCCAGCCCACGCCGCGCATCTTGCCGACCGAGACGAAGTCGGCCTTCCAGATGTCGTAGCTGCCGAAGGACTGCTCGGCCAGTTGGTAGAACGGCGAGCCGCGCTCGGGGTCGGTGGTGGTCGAACCCTTCTTCATGTTGCCGAAGTAATACTCGTGCAAGACCATGCCGTTATACTCGAAGCCGAGACGACGCGTCAGCTCGGAGTAGGCGGGCATCTCCTCCTGGTCAACGTTACCGTCGAAGAGGATCTCGGCGATCTTCTCGTTGAGCGTGTTGGTGTTCGAGATGTAGCCCTCGTAGAGCTGGAAGTGCATCTCCAGCGTCCGGTCCGAGATGCCGTTCAGGCCGCTCAGGTCAAATTCCCTCGCCTGATATGATCCGTTGTTGCTCATTCTCTCGTTCCTCTCATCTGTATCAGAAACACCCGCCGGATTTGTCGCGGATGAGCGTCGGCGCCCTTCAACGCCGTGCGGCCGCCCCTGCGACCGTCAGGTGATCCGGGCAGACCCGGTTGCTCCTTCGCACGAGCAGAAGGGTCGTCACGATGGCCGCGATGTTGACGGCCTGCACGACAGACAGCATGGCCTCCCGGCGGAGGATGCAGTAGGCTAGCAGCAGCGCGCTGGCGGCGAGCCAGATCAGCCAGGTCAGGACGCTGATGCCCCACGCGCATCTTTCGACGTACAGGTGATGTATCTGCGGGTAGTACGCGGCGATGACCAGCGCCGTCCCCACCCACCCCATAACTTCCATAGCCTGCCGCCTCAGGCGGCTTCTCCTTGCCGACAGTAGCTGTCTCAGCTTGGGCCCAGACCGTGGATGCGAGTAGCGTGTTAACACCTGACGGCCGCGAGTGTTAACACCTGCCCGCCCGTCAGACCGTAACGGGGGAGCTATTCAAGTTCATCCTTTCAGGCGCCCGTCCCGACTCCCGCGGCCTATTCGCCCCCGATGTCATGAGTCGGTGAACACGGACGGGGGTGGGGATGCCCCGCAACTCGGCGTCGAAAGATTCCGCGACCCGCGTCCGCGGCGCGCCCGTCAACGCTTCCGCCTCGATGTCGGTCACGACGGCGTCGGTGACTACCACGTCATGGCCCCGCGAGAGGCCCTGTACGCGTGCGGCCAGATTGACCGCGCCGCCGAAGAGGTCGAGCCGGCCGTTGAGCTTGACGGCGAGGCACGCGCCGGCGTGGACGCCCGCTTTGAGCACCAACTCCCTGCCCATCTCGCCGGCGTGCGCGCGGAGTTCGGCCTGCGACTCAAGGGCCGCGCGCACGGCGTCGGCCCCCGAGGCGAACGAGGCCATCACCGCGTCGCCGATGGTCTTGACGAGCGAGCCGCGGTTGCGGTCAATGCGCTCGCCCAAGATAGCGAAGTGCTCGCGCACCAGATGATAAGCGCGCGGGTCGCCGCGCTCCTGGTACATCGCCGTCGAGCCGCGCAGGTCGGTGAACAGGATGGCGACCCTCCCGACGCGGAGTGATTCGTCGTCGGCCGGGGCCTCGCCCGAGAACAGCTCCCAGAAGGACGGAATCAGAAGCAGGTCGAGCCCGCGCGTCGCAGGCCCGGTGTCGTCTGCGGGCGAAAGCGGCGCGCCGCCGCCGCGCAGTCTCCTGATGCGTTCGGTCGCGGAGAAGGTCACACGCACGTCGCGGTCGAGGTGTAGGTCGAAACACGATGCGCACGCCGCGCACTCGACGTTGGCGTGCGCCTCTTTGAGCGACCCGAACTCCCCGGGGCTGCGCCCGCAGACCGGGCAATAGACCTCCCAGCGCAGTTCCGCCAGGCCGTCGCGGACGGCGTAGGCGAGCGCCCCGAGCAACTCACGCGCCGGGACGCCGAGCCTGCGGGCCAGCCACCTCGGGTTGAGCCGCGTATCCGGCTCGCCCGGCAGCAGGAAGTATTCGCGCAGGCGGGTAAGAGTCTCCTGATAGCCGCTCACTTACACCCCCTCACGCGCCTGACCGCTGGCGACGGGCGGTGGCGCTTCGGCCGACTCGTCGGGCGTTCACTTTCCTGAGACCTTGTGCCAATCACTGAGAAATTGCTCCAACCCCTTGTCCGTGAGCGAGTGATTGAAAAGCTGACCCAGCACCTTGAGCGGCATCGTGGCGACATGCGCGCCCGCGCGCGCGGCCCCGACGACGTGGATGGGGTGGCGCACGCTCGACGCCAGCACTTCGGTCTGCCACTCGTAGTTGCGGTAGATTTCAACGATCTCGGCGACTACTGCGAGGCCGTCCTGCCCGACGTCGTCGAGGCGGCCCATGAACGGGCTGACGTAGGCCGCGCCCGCTTTCGCCGCCAGGATCGCCTGGGCTGAGGAGAAGCAGAGCGTGACGTTGACCCTGATGCCTTCGGAGGTCAGTTGTCGCGTCGCCCTCAAGCCGTCGCGCGTGAGCGGGCATTTGATGACGACGTTCGGGGCGACGCGCGCGTACTCGCGCCCTTCACGCAGCATGCCCTCCGTGTCGAGGCTCGTCACTTCGGCCGAGACGTCGCCCCGGACGATCTCGCAGATGGCGGCGATGTGCCGTTTAAAATCCACGCCGCCCTCCTTGACGATGAGCGACGGGTTGGTCGTCACGCCGTCTATCAACCCGAGTCCGGCGGCCTCCCGGATTTCATCCAGGTTCGCCGAGTCGAGGAAGAATCTCATTTCCGAATCCTTCCATATTCCGGGCGCGTGTCGGCTCCGGCCTCTCCGTCCGCGCCCTCGTCAACACCTTCTCGCCCCGCGCTCAAGGCAGGTATTTCACGAACATCAGTTCGTTGTGTCGCTCGTTGTAAGCCAGCTCGTCCACGAGCCGGCTCGTCAGCATGATGCCGAAGCCGCCGGCGCGCAGTCCCTTCTCCTCCCGCACGGAGGCGTGGCGGAGCGGGTCGTGGGCGGGGTTGTTAATCGCCGCGTGTCTCAGCCGCGCCGGGTCGAAGCCTTCACCCGGGTCCTTGATCCGGCAGACGATGGCCCGCCCGAGGCGCACGTAGCTGACCTCGACGCGCTGCGCCGGGTCGAGCCGGCAGCCGTACTCGACCGCGTTGCAAAACATCTCGCGGAAGGCGTAACTGATTGCCTCGTGCATCTCCGGCGGGAGGCCGGCGTCGAGCTGCGCCAGTAATTTCAGGAGCGGGGGGATGGCCGCGAGGTCGCCGGGCGCGAGCAGCTCGACCCACTCGGGCTTCGCCGAAACCACCTCGATCCCGGCCGCCGGGCACCCAGCGAGCGCGCTGCGCACGGCGGCGCGCAACTCCTCGGCGGTGAAAGGCTCAGTCAGGAAATCGCAGACGTGCCCGCGGAGCGCGTCGATGACCGCCGCCGGAGTCCCGCCCTCGGTGACGACCAGACGCCTGACGCCCCGGTGCTCAAGGCGCAGCCGCTTCAGAGACCCGACCTCATCCCCCGCCGCCGCCGTCCAGTCGGCGATGATCAGATCGGTCGGCTCCTCGGCGAGCGCCGCCAGGCCGCGCCGCCCGTCCCGGGCGCAGCGTATCTCGTAGCCCTCGCCCGCCAGCGCCTCGCAAATCCCTCCGCGCCGCGACTGGTCGTCACTCACCAGAAGTATCCTGGTCATGAGTCGCCCCCGCCCCCTTAACTTTCGGGCGAAGCCGTCCCGAAAGCCCTCAAGCCCGGGCGACTTCAGCGATCAAACTCGCTGCTCAGGCGCGCGAGGGCGAGCGCGCCGAGCGCGAGCCCGAAGTCGCGCAGCGCGACGTCGAAGTAGCCGGGGATCAGCAACAGGTTGACGACGATGAGCAGGAGCCACGCGGCGACGACGTAGGCGAAGACCTTCGGCTTGAAGGCGACGCCGAGCCCGGCTACGACCTCGATGACCCCGACCGCGAGCATCAGCTCGTGCCCGTGGCCGCCTGTCAGGCTACCCACGAACGGAGGCAGGTACTGCTCCCAGTCCACAAGCAGGTTGAAGAACTTGTCGAGACCCGCGACGATTGGTGCGACGGTGAACCCCAGGTGTAGGATTCGGTAAGCCTGGTAGCCCGGGCTGGAGACCCGCGCGTCTGCTTCCGACGAGAAACCTGCCGCTGGAGCGTTGCTATAAATGTGTTCCACCTTCTGTGTCCTCCTCAGGCTGAACCTCTGATTTTTGCTGCCAGGTAGCCTTTTCCTCTAAAATACACCCTTCCCATAATAAGTCAAGGACTTTTTTGACTTATTATCTTTTCAACTTTCGGATGTATCTGGGCGCTCGGAGAATCGGTAGGAAATGAAGACCAGCTAGGCGCGCCACAGACCGGTTTCCGCCCCGACCGCCAGCATCTGACCGGCCCCGTTAATAACGGCGTGCAGGGGGTCAGGCGCGACGCCGTACGCCGTCCCCAGTTCCCTCGTCAGCCGCTCTGCCTCACTTCCGTAGAGAACCACGCCGTAACGCTCCGCCACCATGGCCCGGACGGCGGCGTGCATCAGGCCGCACCCGACCCTATCGGTCCCGCCGCCGTCGAACAGCCCGATCTCTTCCAACGAATAGAGGACGGGGCTGATGATACTCATCACCTTCACCTCCGTCCCCTCCGGCCAGGGGCACTCGGCCACCTCCCTGGCCGCCGCGACGGCGTGCTCGGAGCCGTCGGTCGCGAGCAGAATTCTCAGGTGGCCGTTACCGGTGACCTTGAGGTCTTCACCAGCGGCGCGCACGACTTCGACGGAGCACGGGGCCTCGCGGACGACCGACTTGGAGACGCTGCCCAGCATCCAGTTCCGGAAGTCCGCGCGGTTGTGCGCCCGGATGAGGATCAGGTCCGCCGGCCACTTCCGCGCCTCCATGGTGATGAGCCACCGCGGGTCGCCGCGCATGATGGCGACCTCGGCCTCGACGCCGAGTTGGCGGAAAGGCTCGACGGCGAGGGCCGCGACCTGCTCGCCCCGCCGCCTCATCTCCTGCCGCACGGCGTCGGCGCGGTAGCCGGCCTCGCGCCACACCTCCGCCGGGACGGCGTCGTCCTCGACGCCCGAGAGTACGCGCGCCCGCGTCCCGCGCGGCCACGGGCGGGACGCGACGGCGTTCATCAGCATCTCGGTCGTCACGACCGAATCTACGGCGAATAACAGTCTCATCTCTTCACTACAAGGCTTAATCAATCAAACCGCACGGCGGTGATTTCCATCAGCGCGCCCGCGCGCTCTGCCTCGGGGCGGATGCCTTCGAGGAGGAGGCGCACGCCTATCGCCTCGCCCGGCTCTATCGCGGTCTGCCCTGTGGGAACAACGATGGCCGTGCGCTCGCCCAGCGGGGCCATCCGCGCGTCCAGCACCGCGCCTCGCACCTCAAGCCCGGTGACGGTGCGGCCCGTCGTGTTCCTCAACGTCGCCCTCACCTCCACCGCGGCCTCGTCCGTCGGGCACAGCACTTCCGCGACAACGACCTGCTCCACGAGCATCTGTTTGCGGAACTGCTCGAACGCAGGCATCCCCGGCCGCAGCGCCCCTTCGAGTCGCGGCCGGGCGGCGGGCGTGACGGCGGGACTCGTCAGGGCCAGGTGCATCACGCCCGCCGTCGCCAGCACGATCAGCGTGGTGATGGTTGCCGCCACGAGAATGACCGGCCAGCGCAGTTCCGGCTCCCTAATCAACATCGGGCCCTGATATGACACGCCGCTCTCCCCCTTTAGTGAAAATTGACGGGCGCGGCGGCGCGGGCGGCGGGGCCGAAAACTTGACGACGAAGTCGTGCCCGCAGTCCTTGCAGACGTGACGGTCGTTCTCGCGCGCGCCCACGACGAGCCAGACTTCGGCGCACCGCGGGCACTCGATCAGCCAGCGCCGCAGCATCGCGGGCCAGCTCTCCACCCTTCTTCTTGTCCCTCCACCCGGCAGACTCGACTGCCCAAGCCTCTCCAACCCCATGTGTTCGTCACCCCGTCTGAGGGCGTCCCTGAACGCCTTTGCTCAGCACGTCTCTACCTTAGCCGGGCGCGTCGGAGGGCGGTAGGGTATTAACACCTAAGGAGCCTGGGTGTTACCACCCAACCCATGACTGATTGGGTTGTGAGGGTTTCGGCGGCGGGTTTTATTCGGGCTGTTTGTGCTGGCGGACGTGGAGGGCCAGCTCGACGCGGTTGCTCAGGCTCTTCTTGTCGAGGATGCGGCTGATGTGGCCCTCCACCGTCCGCAGGCTGAGGTTGAGTTCCGCGGCGATCTCTTTGTTGGTCAGGCCCCGCGCGACGGCCTCGGCCACGCGCCACTCCGCTTCCGTCAGGTCTTCGTCGCGTATCAAGTCGAAGTCGTCCGCCTCCTGCTCCCCGAACATGCGCGCGAGGTCGGAGTGCGTGCGCTGCACCCGTTCGAGGATGCTCGCGACGACGGCGACCAGTTCCTCCGACTCGAAGGGCTTGGTGAGGTAGGCGTCCACGCCGGTGCGGAAGCCGGCGATGCGGTCGGCGGTCTCGTCCTTCGCCGTGAGGAAGACGATGGGGACGAGCCGCGTGCGCGCCGCGGAGCGCAGGTTGCGCACGAGTGCGTAGCCGTCCATGCCCGGCATGCGGATGTCGCTGATGATGAGGTCGGGCAGGGATTCGGCGACGCGCACCAGAGCCTCCGCGCCGCGCCGTGACCACCTCGTAGCCCTCCGCGCGCAACGTGTCGGAGACCGCGAGCAGGAGGCTCGGGTCGTCGTCAACGACCAGTAACTTTTTCGCCATCGCCACCTCCCCCTTCGGGCCGCTTCCCGCAACCCCCTTCGCGCCACACAGGCAGGTGGAGCGTGAACGTGCTCCCGCGCCCGACCTCCGATTCGACCGTGATGCGGCCGCCCATCTGCTCCATCACGTTGCGGCCGAGGTACAGCCCGAGCCCGACGCCGGACACGTCTGCATCTTCTAAAAACTCGGCGCCGGTCGCGGCGCCCCGTGTGGCCTCCGAATGCGGGGCGGGGTGCCCGCGGTGGAACTTGTCGAAGAGGACGGGCATATCCTCTTCGGGGATGCCGCGCCCGTTGTCCGCTACGCTGATGAGGACGTGTCCGCCACCTGCGCGCGCCGACAGACGAATGCGCCCGCCGTCGGGCGTGTACTTGATGGCGTTCTCGATGACGTTCGAGAGCACGCGGCGCAACGCCTTCGGGTCGGCGCATGCGTCGGGCAGTTCCCCGATTGGTTCGACGCGCAGCTCGTGGCCCCGCTTCTCGGCGGCGCGGGCCTCGCTCTTGACGCATGACGCGACGACTTCCGAGATGTCTACGCGCTCGTGCGCGATGCGGAAGACGCCGCCCTCGATGCGCGAGAGGTCGAGGAGGTTGAGGACGAGGTCGATCTGGCGGTCGCACTCGACCGAGATCGTCTCGACGTACTCGCGCCGCTTAGATTCGTCCAAGCCCTCGCGCATCAGCAGCCGCGTCAGAGCCTTGATGGTCGTCAGTGGCGTGCGCAGCTCGTGCGAGACGCTAGAGACGAACTCCGACTTCAGGCGGTCGAGTTCGGCTAATCGCGCCTCCCTCTTTTCCAGACGCTCGGCCATCGCGTTGAAACTCGCCCCGAGGCGCGAGATCACGTCGCGCCCGCCGCTCGGCGCGCGCGCCGAGAAATTCCCCTCGCCGAACTGCTCGGCCGCGAAGCTCAACAGGCGCACCGGCCGGACGATGCTGCGCGCGATGAGGAGCGCGCCCGTCATGGTGCAGAAGACTACTATCAGCCCTGCCAGTGCGTAACCCGTGAGCTGCCGCCACGCCGACGCGTACAGGATGTCGCTCGGCACGCCGACCATAATCACGTAGCCGGTCGCGCCGACCCGCGCTAGACCGTACACGCGCTCCATCCCGTCGAGCGTACTCCGCAACCTCACGACCGCAGTGTTCTGCCCGTCAAGCCCCGCGAGCATGGCAGAGTCACTCAAATCTATTCCGAGCGCCGACTGCGGGGTCTGGCTGCGGTAGACGACGCGACGCCGCGGGTCGAGCAGTGTGACGAGCGCGCGCTCCGGCAGGGTGATGCCCTGGAGCGGCTCCTTCAACGCCGCGCCGTCGATGCGCGCGACGACCGCACCGCCCCCTTCGACGGGCGCGGCGAGGGCGAGGACGTAATTGCCCTCGCCGCGCGTCCAGTCGGTCTCGACTTCCGTTAAGCCACGGCGCGCCCCGTCCAGGAGCCTCCAGGTCACGCCTTCCGGAAGAGGATCGGCGCCCGCCGGGTGCGCCGCCACGACTCTCCCGCCCGCGTCCACCACGCGCAGATCAACCCAGTGCGGGCGCGGGAGGAGCGCCGCCCTCAAGTCCGCTTC